>DAIOWL010000065.1:0-8482 GCA_036758545.1 Streptosporangiaceae bacterium
GCGTCGCCGGCACTGGGCAGCGGCGTAGGCGGCGGGTACTCCTCGGCCTGGGCCTCGGCCGCCGCTGGGGCCGCGGGAGCCGACTCCTCCGTAGCGGGCTGGCCCTGCGCAGGCGCCTGGGCGGCTGGGGCCGGCGCGGACTCGGCCGCCGGGGCCGCGTCGGCGGCCTGGGCCGGCTGGCCGTACGCGGGCGGCGGAGCGTAGGCGGGCGTCGAGGGCGCGGACGAGCCCTGATAGCCCGGTGACGCCGCGGGGGAGGATTGCGCGGGCGGCGCGTAGTTCGGCTGCGATCCCTGCGGGCTCCAGCCGTCCGAGCTGGCCGGCGCCTGCTCGGCCTGAGCCGCGGCAGGCTGGGCTGAATCGTCCTGGGCGGAATCGTCTTGGGCCGACGCCGCCTGGACGGAATCGTCCTGGGCCGAATCGTCCTGGGCCGAATCGTCCTGGGCCGAATCGGCCTGCGCTGAATCAGCCTGCGCTGAATCGTTCTGAGCCGAATCGGCCTGCGCTGAATCGTCCTGCGCTGGGGCGGCCTCGGCCGGTGCGGCACTGGCCGAATCGTCCGCACCGGGTGCCGCGTCGCCGGACGCGCCGTCGTCGATGACCGCGAGTTGCGCCCCCACCTCGACCGTCTCGTCCTCGTCGACCGAGATGCCGCGCAGGATGCCGGACGCGGGGGAGGGGATCTCGGTGTCCACCTTGTCCGTCGACACCTCGAGGAGCGGCTCATCCACCTCCACGCGCTCGCCTTCCTTCTTCAGCCAGCGCGTGACGGTGCCCTCGGTGACGCTCTCACCGAGCTGCGGCATGGATACGGAGACCGACATGACCTCGTGACTCCTAGGGTGGGTTGGGAAAAACTAGGCGTGTACGTGCAGGGGCTTGCCGGCCAGCGCGAGATGCGCCTCGCCGATCGCCTCCGACTGGGTGGGATGGGGGTGGATGAGCTGGGCCACGTCCGCTGGCTCGGCGTCCCAGTTGTAGATCAGCTGGGCCTCGGCGATGAGCTCGCTGACGCGGCTGCCGACAATGTGCACGCCGATCACGCGGCCGGGACGGTCCTCCTCGGACATCGCGATGACCTTGGCCGCGCCCTGAGTCTGCAAGATCACGCTGCGGCCGTTGCCGCCGAGGTTGTAGTTGAACTCGACCGTCTTCAGGCCCCGCTCGGTGGCCTGGGCGGAGGTGATGCCGACCGACGCCACCTCCGGATCGCTGTAGGTGATCCGGGGCACGCCGTCGTAGTCGATCGGGGTGACCGGGAGCCCGCCGATCCGCTCCGCGACCAGGATCCCCTCGCCGAACCCCACGTGCGCGAGCTGCGGCGTGTTGATGAGATCACCGACCGCGGAGATCGAGGGGACGCTCGTCCGGCAGAGCGAGTCCACCTTGACGAAGCCCCGTTCCATAGCCACGCCGGCTTCTTCGTAGCCGAGGCCATCGGAGACCGGGCCGCGGCCGACCGCGACCAGCAGGAGGTCGGCGTCGAGCGTCTTGCCGCCCTCGAGCGTGACCGTGACGCCGGTGTCCGTGTGCTTGACCGACTCGAAACCGGCGCCGAGCTCGAAGCGGATGCCACGGCGCCGGAACGCCCGCTGCAGCAGCTTCGCACTCGTCTCGTCCTCCAGCGGCAACAGCTGGGGAAGCAGCTCCACGATCGTGACCTCGGCACCGAAGGACCGCCACACGCTGGCGAACTCGACGCCGATCACGCCGCCGCCGAGGATGACCACCGAAGCGGGGACCCGGTCCAGCACCAGCGCGTGGTCCGAGGTGATCACGCGCTCGCCGTCGATCTCCAGACCGGACAGGCTCCGCGGCTGCGATCCGCTGGCGAGCACGATGTGCTCGGCCTCGTAGATGGTGTCGCCGACCCGGACGCTGTGCGGCGATTCCAGCCGCCCCGCTCCCTCGATGGTGTCGATCTTCCGGCTCGCGATGGTGGACTGCAGGCCCTTCCAGAGCCGGTCTACCACGCCGTCCTTGTAGGAAAGCACGCCCGGGACGTCGATCCCCTCGAAGGTGGTCTTGACGCCAACCGACGCACTGTCCCTGGCGTGGTCCGCGATCTCGGCGGCGTGCAGCAGCGCCTTCGTGGGGATGCAGCCGCGGTGCAGGCAGGTCCCCCCGACCTTGTCCTTCTCGATCAGCGCTACGCGCTGGCCGAGTTCGGCCGCGCGCAGCGCGCAGGCGTACCCGCCGCTGCCACCGCCGAGCACGACGATGTCGTAGCTGCCGATGCCCTCTGCCACCCCTCAAGCCTCCTTCATGAGCCAGTCAGCCCTACCTGGCCTACCCAGTCTTCATCATTTCACTTGCCGTCAGCCGGGCTACCGGCAAGCTTGCCCTCCGCCACGTCGGCCGCGATCTGCACCAGCGTCCTGACCGCTGCCCCGGTGCCACCCTTGGCGATGTAGCCGTACGGGCCCCCGTCGTTGTAGGCGGGGCCGGCGATGTCCAGGTGAGCCCAGCGGACCCCGGCCGGCACGAACTCGCGGAGGAACAGCCCGGCGACGAGCATGCCGCCACTGCGGTCTCCGGACACGTTCGCGATATCCGCGACGGTCGAATCGAGCCCCTTGCGGAGATCCTCGGGCAGCGGCATCGCCCACATGGCCTCGCCGGCCCGCCTGGCCGCGTCCGCGATCTCCGCGGCTAGAGAATCGTCGCTAGCCATCACCCCGGCTGTGCGGTTGCCGAGCGCCACCGTTTGCGCCCCTGTCAGTGTAGCCACGTCAATGAGCAGGCTGGGCCGGTCCGCCTCGGACCGGGCCAGCGCGTCCGCCAGGACCAGGCGCCCCTCGGCGTCGGTGTTCAGCACCTCCACGGTCTTGCCGCCGTAGATCGTGATGACGTCCGATGGCCGCTGGGCCCCGCCGCCCGGCATGTTCTCGGCGATCGAGAGATAGCCGACCACGTTCACCGCCGGTCCGAGCTCGGCGATGGCCTGCACCGCGGCCAGCACCGCGGCGGCGCCGCTCATGTCCGCCTTCATCGTCTCCATCGCCTTCGGCGGCTTGAGCGAGAGCCCGCCGGAGTCGAAGGTGATGCCCTTGCCGGCGAACACCACGGTGCGGGAGGCATCGGGGTGGGTGTACTCGAGCCGAACGAACCGGGGCGGGTGCACTGAGCCCATGCCCACCGCGAGAATGCCGCCGAAGCCCTCCTTGGCCAGCTCGTTCTCGTCCAGGACCTGCACGCTCAGGCCGTGCGCCGCGGCCGCCTGCCCGGCCGCCGCGGCCAGGTCAGCGGGCACCATGTCGGCCGGGGAGGTGTTCACCAGGTCGCGGACGAGCGACATCGCCCCGGCGAGGACCCTGGCCCGGTCGGCCGCGTCGTCGTGGGCGGTGTGGACGATCAACTCGACGTCACCGGGCGCGGCAGACGCGGTCCGGTACTTCCTGAAGGCGTAGCCGCCGAGCAGCCCGCCGAGCGCCACCGCCTCGGCCTCATCCGGCTCACCCGCGGGGAGCGCGACGGCGACCCGCTTCACCCGTCCCTTCGATCCCGGGGCGGCAGCGGTCAGATCGCGGGCGGCGGCTCCGGCGGCGCGGCGCAGCCGCTCCAGGTAGGCCTGGCGATCGGCGGCCGCGCCGGGCTCCGGGCCCAGGCCGACGGCGACGATGACCGGGGCCGGCAACTGGCCGCCGGTCGGGATCTTGATGAGTTCTTCCGCCTTACCTGTAGCGCCGAGCGCGGTGAGCGCGGCCATCAGGTCGATTTCATCGGTACTCAGCGTGAGAACCGGGCCGTCCTGGCCCTGGAACACGCCGGTGACGAGGGCGTCCGCCTCGGTTGTGGTCGGCGCTGACTGGCTGGTAAGCAAAGTGACCGTCATCCTGCTGATCGTAGGGCATCGGCCGGTGTTCCAGCCCGGCCCCGGCGGGGAGGTACTTTGCCCTCCGCAAACAGCTCCGCGTCACCTTTCCGGATTCACCCAATACGACGACGGCGTGTATTTTCGGCGACGCCGTCACCTTATATTCAAGCAATAGGCCTGGGAGGTGCCCACGTGACCGCGCTTCCGCTCATCCTGACCGTCTTCGTCGCCTGCGCGGTGGAGGCGATCGAGGCGCTGACCATCGTGCTCGCCGCCGGGCTGACCCGCGAGTGGCGGTCCACGTTCCAGGGCATGACGGCGGCCCTGCTCGTGCTGGCCGCCATCGTGGCGGTGCTCGGGCCGACGATCACGCTGCTGCCGCTGACCGCGCTGCGGCTGGTCGTCGGCGCGCTGCTGGCCATCTTCGGGCTGCAGTGGCTGCGCAAGGCCATCCTGCGCGCTACCGGGCACAAGTCGCTGCACGACGAGGCCAGCGCCTACCTGCGCGAGGTGACGGCGGCCAGGGCCGCGGCGTCCTCGTCCCGGGGTCGCGTCCACGACTGGTACGCCTTCACGCTGGCGTTCAAGGGCGTCCTGCTCGAAGGGCTCGAGGTGGTCTTCATCGTGATTACGTTCGGTGCCAACCAGGGCAACGTGGGCGCCGCGGTGATCGGCGCGGCCGCGGCCGTGGTCGTGGTCGCGGTGACCGGGGTGCTGGTGCGGGCACCGCTGGCGCGGGTACCGGAGAACGCGTTGAAGTTCGCGGTGGGCATCATGCTCACCTCGTTCGGCATCTTCTGGGGCGCCGAGGGGGCCGGGGTCTCCTGGCCCGGCCAGGACGCGGCCCTGCTCGTGCTGGTGCCGGTCGTGGCGCTGGTGGCGCTGTGTTACACGCTCCTGCTGCGGCCGCGCCGCGGCCGCAGTCCCGCCGAGCCCGCGACGGAGCAGGTGGTGAGCTCGTGAGACGGCTCAAGTCCATCGGAGCGTTCTGGTACGACTTCGTGGTCGGCGACGACTGGCGGGTCGCGGTCGTCGTGGTCGCCGCGCTCGCGCTGACCGCGGTGCTGGTCCACGTGGTCGGCGTCAACGCCTGGTGGCTGCTGCCCGTGTTCGTCTTCGCCGCTCTGGGCTGGTCGCTGCGCCGCGCCATCTCCGGACGGTAGCTCAGCCGGAGCGCTCGACCAGGCCATGGTCGAAGGCGAACACCACGGCCGCGGCGCGGTCGCGCAGCCGCAACTTGGTGAAGACGTGGTTGACGTGGGTCTTGACCGTGCCCTCGCTGACGAACAGCTCGGCGGCGATCTCGCCGTTGGTCCTGCCCCGGCCGATCAGCGCCAGCACCTCGAGTTCGCGGCCGGTGAGGGCGTCCAGGTCGGGATCCTGGCCGGCCGGGCCCGGGGCGTCCGGCGCGGACCGGTAGGTGGCCAGCACCCGGCCGGTGACGGCCGGGTCGAGCCAGGCGCCGCCCTCGGCGACCATCCGCACCGCCCGCTGCAGGTCCTCGGCGGGCACGCCCTTGAGGACGAAGCCGGACGCGCCGGCCCGCAGCATCCCGGCCAGCGCCTGGTCGTCGTCGAACGTGGTCAGGGCGAGCACCGGCGGACTGTCCTCGTGCTGCTTGAGCCGGCCGGTGGCCTGCACGCCGTCGGTGAACGGCATCCGGACGTCCATCAGCACCACGTCCGGCGCGGTGGCCTCGACCGCGGCGATGACCTCGCCGCCGTCCGCGCACTCGCCCACCACCTCGAAGCCGAACGAGCTGCGCAGGATGCCCCGCAGACCGGTCCTGACCAGCTCCTGGTCATCGACAAGCAGCACCCGGATCATGATGTTCCCCCGGTGAGCGGGAGCCTGGCGCGCACCAGCCAGCCGCGCCCGGCGGGGCCGGCCTCGCAGCTGCCGCCGACCGATTCGGCCCGCTCCCGCATGCTGATCACGCCGAGCCCCGGGCCGGCACCCGCGCTCGCGGCCTTGCCCGGCACGGTCCGGCTGTCCGCGGTCAGCGTCACCTCGCCGGCCCGGACCCGCAGCCCGACCTCGGTCGGCGCCCCGGGTGCGTGCTTGGCCGCGTTCGTCAGCGCCTCCTGCGCGATGCGGTACACGGCCAGGCCGGTCGTGGCGGGAAGCCCGGCGATGTCGCCCTCGACGGTCAGCGTCACGTCCGCGCCCGCCGAGCGGAACTGCTCCACCAGCGCGGGCAAGCCACCAGCGCCCGGCAGCGGAGAGATACGGTCCGCGGCGTCGTCCTCGCGGAGCATCCCGACCGCGGTGCGCACCTCGGCCAGGCACTCGCGGCCGAGCCGTTCGGCCTCGGCCAGGGCGCGCCCGGCGTCGGCCGGGTCGTGCTCGACCGCCAGCCGCGCGCTCTGCACGTGCAGCAGGCTGACCGTCAGGGTGTGGCCGATGACGTCATGCAGCTCCCGGGCGATCCGGTTCCGCTCCTGCGTCCTGGCCTGCTCGGCCAGGCCCGCCTGAGCCAGCCGCAGCCGCCGCAGCAGGTCCCGGTCGTGCCGGATCAGCAGGCTGAACGCGACGGTCAGCGTGGTGCCGGCCAGCCAGGCGCCCCAGCCGGGATCGGGCTGGCCCCACAGCCACTCGGACGCGAACAGGAGCATCGCCCCGGCCCAGTACGCCAGGCCCTCGCGGCGGGTGCCGGCCAGCACGCACCAGCCGGCCAGCAGGCACACGGCGAACCAGCCGATGTTGCTCGACGTGCCGTTCCCGAGCACCGCGATCCCGGCGGTGGCGAGCGCGGCGTAGAGCAGCACGGGCCGCCAGCCCAGCAGGAGCAGCGCGGCCGCGCCGACCGCCACGACGCCCCCGGCCGCGGCGGCCGCCGCGCTGGGGTTGAGCCGGACCACCCCGGCCGCCGTGACCGCGGCGAACACGACGATGGCGGCCCAGCGCGCCCGGCCCGCCAGGTACTCGGCCGACTCTGCGGGACCGGCTGGCTCCAGCTCGCCGCTCATGCTGCGGAGTCTACGGCCGCCCGTCGCCGGGCGGCCGTACCGCGAGAGAGCCGATGTCACAGCGCCGTGCGGCGGGCCGCCACGGCCGTGGCCGCCACCGCCAGCACCGCCACCCCGATCAGCGACCCGGTGGCCGTGCCCAGGCCCAGCCACGGCGCGCGCACCGCGTTGGTCAGCAGCGTCAGCGGCAGCGGCCCCGCGACCTGCTTGACGATGGAACCCATCACGTGCGGCGGCGGGCCGCCCGCGCCGAGCAGGAAGGACGGGAAGAACAACAGCAGGCCGACGGCCTGCGCGGCCCGGGCCGAGGGCAGCACCGAGCCGAGCAGCACGCCGATGCTGACGAAGGCGACGGCGCCGAGCGGCAGCGCGACCGCGACTCGCCACGCGTCGTGCACGGCGGGGATGCCGTACACCGGCGCGGCCACGGCCAGCAGCAGCGCGCAGGCCACCGCGGTGGTCAGCAGGCCCACGATGAGCTGGGCGATCGCGAACGACCAGCGGGGGAAGCCGGCCGCGGCGAAGCGGCGCAGCACGCCGCGCTCCCGATACGAGGCCAGGTGGACCGGCAGCATCACCAGCCCGGTCGCCGCGATCACCACGGTGAGGTAGGACGCCACGTACCAGTGCGACGGGTTGGTGCCGTCGAACGCCGGGTCCGGCCTGGTGCCGAACGCGCCGCCGATGATCAGCATGGTGACGATCGGGAACGCGAACACGAACGTCAGCACCAGCGGATCGCGTGTCATCAGCTTGAGTTCGGCCCGGACCAGCCGTCCCACCGTGGTGCTCATCGCCGTCCTCCGATCAGTTCGTCGTTGACAGATGCGGCTGCCTGCCGCTCGTCGTGGTCGCCGTTCAGCAGCCCGAGCAGGGCGTCCTCCAGGCCGGGCTGGGAAATGGCCAGGTCGGCCGGCACCGGCTCCCAGCGCACCAGGGCGGCACAGACGTGGGCGACGATGCGCCGGTGGCCGCGCACCGTGATCCGCGCCCCGGACCGCGTCACCTCCCGTACCCCGTCAAGCCGGCGGACCTGGTCCAGCAGCTGCGCGGGGGGATCCGGCATGCTGAACCGGATCACCGCCGTGCTGGCGTGCCGTTCGACCAGGTCCGCCGGCGCCCCCGCGTCTATGACGTGGCCCGCGCGCATCACCGCGACCCGGTCGCAGAGCGCCTCGGCCTCGTCCATCTCGTGGGTGACCAGCAGCACCGTGGTGCCCTCGTCGTTCAGCTGGCGGATCGCATCCCAGACGGTGCGCCGCGCGGCCGGGTCCAGGCCCTGGGTCAGCTCGTCCAGGATCACCAGCCGCGGCCGGTTGAGCAGGGCGAGGACGAGGAACAGCCGCTGCCGTTCCCCGCCGCTCAGCGAGGAGAACACCGACCGGCGCCGCTGCGTCAGCCCGAACTGCCCGAGCAGCTCGCCGCCGTCGCGGGCGCGCTGGGTGCTGAACAGCTCGAGCGCCTCGGCCACCCTCAGCCGGTCGGGCAGCGCGGAAGACTGGAGCTGGCTGCCCACGAGCGGCCGAAGCTGCTCGGCCTGTGTCACCGGGTCGAAACCCAGCACCCGCAGCCGTCCCTCATCGGGCTTGCGCAGCCCCTGGATGCACTCCACGGTCGTCGTCTTGCCGGCGCCGTTGGCGCCGATCAGGCCGACGATCTCGCCGGCGGGGACGTCGAGGTCAAGCCCGTCCACCAC
>DAIOWL010000065.1:8582-14694 GCA_036758545.1 Streptosporangiaceae bacterium
AGCTCGGTCAGCTCGTCGTCGGTGAAGTGCGCCGCCGCGCCGTCGTCGCAGGCGATGCCGGCTGCCAGCGTCCCGTCCGCGATCAGCCGGTGGTACAGCGGCCGCCGTCCCGGCTCGGAATCGTAGTGCGGGCAGTAACTCCCGGCCAGCAGCCCGAGGCCGTCAGTAAAGGCGCGCAGTTCACGGCCGAACGAATCCGTGGTTCCCCCCTCGAACCAGCAGATTCCGCCGGCGCTCGATCCGGCCAGCACGATGCCCGCCTGCCACGCCTTGCGCAAGATCCGGTCCAGGCCGTGTACCCGCCACACCGCCAGCATGTTCGCCACGCTGCCGCCGCCGACGAAGATCACGTCCTGGGACAGCAGCAGGTCCTCGGGGTCGGCCACGTTGGGCATCGGGAACAGGGCCAGGTGGCTGAGCCGCGCCGGCCGCCCGGCGAAGCGGTCGTACATGCGCAGCGCCCACTGGGGATCGTCGCCGTTCGCCGTGTTCAGCACGCAGATCCGCGGCTCCGCCCGGCCGGTTAGCCTCTGCGCGTAGTCCATATGCACGGGCACCCGGCCGTCGGGGACGAGCATGCCGCCGCCGATCGCGATTACGTGCCGTCGCCCGTCCGCTGCCATGCTGGCACGCTAGCGGCGTTACAGGCTGCAAGCAAACCGATGCCGGGTTTGCACCGTAAGTAGCAAAATGGCCGCTCCTTGAATTCTTTTTTGACCGAACGGGCCGGGTTGCCCGCAATTGCGATGTATCAGAGGCGACCATGGCTGCTCCTTCCGGTGAGGCCGGGAGCAGGCCCGGCCGCATCGCCACGAGGGGAATCCGATGACCGTTACCGCCATTCCTCCCAGGACCACACGGCCGAGGCTGGCCCCGTACACCGCGGCCAGCGGGGATATGGTCCTGCCCGGCTGCTATGGCATCAGCCGCGGCCAGGGCATAACCGGCGACCTGATCAGGCACGCGGCAGGGCCGCGGCCCGGTCACGCCTTCATCTATATCGGCAACGGGCGGATCGTCGAGGTCGCGCCGCCGGCCGTGCGGATCGCGTCGGCCGCCTCACACCCTGACGCGCTGTGGAATGCTCACTGCTCGCTGACCGCGGTCCAGCGCCAGCGGATCTGCGTCCGGGCGCTCGCCCTGGTCGGTCGTCCGTATGACTATCCGGCCTACACCGCCTTCGCGCTGAAGGTACTCAAGCCCAGCGAAGGCGCCGAACTCGATCCGGTCTTCAAGGCAGATCACTGGCAGGTGTGCTCGGCGCTGGTCGCCGACTGCTACGCGTACGCCGGCATCCGCCTGGTACCGGGCCTGCGGGATCTCAGCCAGGTCGGCGCGGCCGGCCTGGACACCTGGACCGCCCAGTCCGCCTGACGCCGGTTTCAGCCTGCGGCCGGCGGGCAGGAGGTCACCGCGATTACCGGCGGCGGGAGGGACCTTCATGGCGGTGCTGCGGATAGAGGGCGGCGAACTGGCGCTTCACCTGTCCGCGGCGGAGAAGGTCGGGGCGGTGCACGGTGATCTGCGCGTCCCGCTGGCGGCGGTGAGCCGCGTGGAGGTGCTCGAGGACGCGCACGAGCCGGCCGACCACGGCATCAAGCTCGGCACGAGAATCCCCGGCCGCACCGAGGTGGGCACGGTGCGGGGCGACGGCAGGAACATCTTCGCCGCCGTGCTCCCGGACACGCCGCGAGGATTGCGCATCGTGCTGGACGGATCGTTCTACCACGAATGGATCGTCGGCTGCGCCGATCCCGAGTCGGTGGCCCGGCAGATCACCGCCGACCCGGCGCCCCCCGGCTAGCGTTCGAGGACCGCTATCAGGGCCCGGGCCCCTTCCCGCAGCCTGGCCGCCTCAGCGGCGCGCCCGCCGCGCTCGTACTCGCTGGCCGCGGCCTCGCGTTCGGCGGCCTCGTGCCGGACGATCGCGTCGGCGTCGGCCTCGGTGAGCAGGCGTCGCTGCGCCTCGCTCGCGCCCAGGCCGGCCACCGTGCCGGCGAAATGAGCGCTGCCGGTCCCAGCCGGGCGGGATGCGGGGTCGACCGCCTCCGCGTTGCCGATCGCGCTCATCGCCGACCGCAGCGCCGACACCGCGCCGGCGTCTCTGGCCTTGAGGGCCGCGCCCAGCGCCCGGCGCAGCCGGGTCCTGATGTCGTCGGGCGGGCCCACGCCCGCCACTATACGGTTCAGGCCTCCCTTCCCTAGGATGTTGCCGTGTGCATGGACGACAGCCCGGCCAGCCTGGCCGCCGCGGTACGGCACGATGTGGAGCCGGCCATCGAGATCGACCTGGAGCCGGTGGACTCGGTGACCGTGGTCATCCTCATGGACAACGTCACCGACGCCCTGATGACCGACCACGGACCGGCGCGGCGGTTTGATCTGGCCCGAAGCCCCTGGCGGCCGCTGGCGATGATGGTCGAGGGGCACGTGCCCGACGCGCTGATCGCCGAGCACGGATTCTCGGCGCTGGTCACGGTGACCAAGGCCGGGCAGGAGCACAGGTTCCTGTTCGACGCCGGCACCAGCCCGGACGGCGTCACCGAGAACATGCGCCGCCTGGACATCGACCCGTACTCGATCGAGGCCATCGTGTGCAGCCACGGTCACTTCGATCACACCACCGGGATCGACGGACTGATCCGCGCGGTCGGTCGGCTCAACCTGCCCGTGCTGCTCCACCCGCACTTCTGGCGGCAGCGGCGCGTGCAGCTGCCCGGCCGCGAGCCACGGGAGCTCCCGACCACCAGCCGGGCCGCCCTGATCGGGGCGGGCTTCGACATTATCGAGGAGCGCCAGCCCAGCTTCTTGTTCGGCCGGTCGGTGCTGATCACCGGCGAGGTCGCCAGGACCACTGGGTACGAGCCCGGCTTCCCGCCGCAGCAGGCCTGGCTCGATGGGCGCTGGCAGCCCGACCCGCTCGTCCTCGACGAGCAGGCGCTCATCGTCAACGTCCGCGACCGCGGTCTGGTCGTGATCACCGGCTGCGGCCACGCGGGCGTCGTCAACATCGCCAGGTACGCCCGGCGGCTGACCGGCGACCAGCCGCTCTACGCCCTGCTAGGCGGCTTCCACCTCGGCGGTCCGCTGTTCGAGCCGCTGATCCCGCGGGTCCTCGACGACCTGGCCGCGCTGGATCCCGGCGTGCTGGTGCCCGCCCACTGCACCGGCTGGCGCGCCCAGCACGCCATGTCAGCGCGGTTCCCCGACGCCTACGTGCCCAACGCGGTCGGCACCAGCCTGCTGCTGTGACGGCGATCTAGAGTTCGTCCTGGCTGGCGGGGGAGTCCCGGTCGAAGTACTTGTCGTCTTCCTCTACCGCGGCGACGTCCTGTGCCGCTGCCTGCTCGACCTGCTCGAGGTCGGGGTCCTCGTAGCGGTACTTGATCAGGCTGCTCGGCTCGTCGTCGTCCGGGACGTCCTCGGACCGTAGCGAGCGCAACCAGGAACGGATGCCCATACGCGACTCCCGGATCAGTACGGCACGCGGCCCGCCGTTACCGCGTCTTCCCCGAGCGTACGGTACCCGGTGGGCCGGCCGTCACCAGGGCCGTTCGGAGCCTCGGGGCTTCTGCTTGAACCCAGGCCGGGCGTGGTCCGTATTCCCCGGTAGCGGTGAGTGCCGCACGGAAAGGGCTGGAATCTGATGAGGAGACTGGCATCGGGCGTGGCCGTGCCGGGCCTGACCGGCCGGGGCTGCACGCTCACGGCGCCCGTGCCGGGCCGGCTCGCGGCGGCAGGACGCCAAGCGCCTGGCCGCTGGTGCCGGACGGGAACCGGGGCGTCTCATCCATGGAGGTTGCCGCCGCGGTGTGCGCTGACGTCGCGGCCAGGCTAGTGCCGTAGTCGTCGTCCTGGTGAAATCCTGCTAAGCCCGGCTAATTAGCGGCAGAAATCACCAGCACCCTGGTTCAGCGGGAAGAGTCAAGATCAACAACTCGCCCGGCTGGCTGCGGTTACCGCACGGACGTAGATTCCCGGGCTGCTCCGGCCCGATATGTGTCACGTTCGCACGCGCGGCGGATGCGTCCCGTCCGGTAAAGGCGGGCAATCGTGCTCGTATATACGGATCACGCGGGCATATATTGCCGGCAATACACCCTGGCGATGGCCGGAGCGGCCAGGTCCGGTCCGAGCCGGAGACCAGCCGGGGAGCTACGCGCCACGATGTATTCCGGCCGGAAGCAGCGCTCGGCCGACCGGGCCGGCATTGACCCCGGTGGCCCGCGGCAGCAGGTACCGGATGTCTCCTGGTTATCGGAAAAGCAGCCCGTAAACCGCGGAAATGGCGCATTGCCCGGTCAGCCGAATAGGTCAGTCCCGCCTCTGGCCCGGATCCCGGCCAGGCCCGGCGACGCCTCCAGGCCAGGGAATGCCCGCTGGTCAGGAGGGAGTCGCGAGGACCGCGCGTGCGGGGGATGCAACTGCCTGGGACTGCCCCATGGAATGGAATACCATTCCATTCCCGGACAACTGCCGGCCGTGCCGAACAAGGCGCAATGGCGGGGGAGATACTGAGGCGATGGCCGCGCTGCCCCGCTTCGTCGTCCAGCTGCACGACGCGACGACGCTGCACTTCGACTTCCGCTTGCAGGCAGGCGGGGTCCTGCGCTCGTGGGCGGTCCCCAGAGGACCGTCGCTCGATCCGGCTGTCCGCCGGCTGGCCGTGCCGGTGGAAGACCACACCCTGGCGGCCGGTGAGTTCGAGGGCGTGCATGAGGGCCAGCGCCGCGGCAGTGGCGCGGTGATCATCTGGGACGAGGGGACCGCTGAGATGATCCGGGACGAGCCCGGGCATGTCTCGTTCGTGCTGCACGGCCGCAAGCTGACCGGGGGATTCGCGCTGACCAGGACCGGCGAGCGGCGCTGGATCCTGGTCAAGGTCCGCGATGAGGCGGCGCGTCCCGGGTCTGACATCGTGACCGAGCGGCCGGCCAGCGTGCGGAGCGGCCGCACCTGGCAGGAAATGCGGCGTCAGCCGCAAGCCGGCCAGCCCTGAAGCGCCCGGGGGAATTGCGTCCGGGCCAGCAGGTGCAACGAGCGGTTTACGTCCGTATACGGAGCCTTTCGGTCGCCTTGAAACGTTTTCAGGCAGAAAAACTATGACGTGCCAAGCCGAAAGTGAACGCTACCTGAACGCGGCGTCGCTGGTTCACGGATGCGGGAAGGAAAATATCCGTCCAGCGGATGACATCGTCAGCGAGAAGGTCAGCGATAAGGAAGTCGCCATCGGCATGGGCGAGCTTAGGCGAAGGAGGCAAGAACGGCTCGCAGGCTTCCCGGTCCGCCACGACTACCGGGGATATGTTCTCGGCACGCGATAAATTCCGGCCCGATTCGCCGACGTGGAACGCATACCGGACCATAAGGGGCGGCAGGACCGTCAGGGGCGTGTTGAGATCCCGGGGCATCGCGGATGGCAAAGTAGCGGAAATTCAACCATACCGGCCCGGTGCGGACTCCCTAAAGCAGATCAGATCCTCCGGATTCGGCCCGGTCGGCCGTCGGCGGCAGGCCGCAGGGTACGCGAGGGTGGCCCGTACCTGCGGCGGAGACGCAGGATTCCAGCGGCCCTCGCGGTCAGGCCGGCCGGTGCGTGACCTCACGGGCTATGCCCGCGGCCGGCATCAATGCCGGCCGTCTTCCCTATTCCCTAGACTGGGAGAATCTTTCCGACGCTGAGAGGAACCTGAGAGTTCGGCTCAGCGAAAACATGACCGTGATGCACGTGCATCACCGTTAAGACGTAATGTGACGCCCGTCCGGCGCAACCCTTCTAACCAGGTCGTTCCCGGTTCAAGGCAAGCTCGATGGCAATGCGGAGCCGGCCGTCTGCGTCACATCGTTTCGGCGACCGGAATCACGGGGCAATCGTTTTCAGAACGGGGCGGAGTACAGCACGGTTCGGACGTACTACCCGCATGGCACCGCTACCTGCTTTAGGTGTGCGGCCGCGCACCGATGGTGACTTCTGCGCCCCGTCGGTTCATCGGAAGGCGTCGCCGGCGTTCCGCCAACGACTTTCAATGAAATGGGGGGCTGCTGCACCCTTATCGACTGATGATCGTCTACGCTTATGCACTATTCAACGAGTGGAACGGAGTACACGTGG
>DAIOWL010000066.1:0-7751 GCA_036758545.1 Streptosporangiaceae bacterium
GCTGCACGACGCCGCCGAGCGCGCCGACGGCGGCGAGCCGGTGGACTGGGCCACGCTGGCCTCGGATCTCGGCTACGCCGACCAGGCCCACCTCACCAGGGACTTCACCGTGACCATCGGGGTGCCGCCGGCCCGCTACGCGGCCGCTCCGTTATTCACTGGGATCGTCTTCAGCTTGAGCAGCGGGCGACCCTGGGCGCCGTCGAGGGCGGCCTTTAATGTCGTTTCTGACCTCGGCCGGCTGGGAGCGGATCTGCCTGGGGGTGAAGCGGAGCACGACGATCTGGTACCTGGCCATGCGCCGGCCGCGGGCCAGCGTCTTCGCGTGATCCTCGGGCGAGGTGTGCCACTGTTTTGAGTCCACCTCGACGGCGATGCCCAGTTCGGGCCACCAGGCGTCGGGCCGGGCGACGAAGTTTCCGTGTTCGTCGTACAGCCACGGGTTGAACAGCGGCATGGGCAGCCCGGACCTGGCCAGCAGGTCCCTGAGGTCGCCTTCGGCGGCCGACCTGATCCCGTCGGCCACGTCGGCGAGCGCCTCGCGGAACAGCGCCGAGCCCTTGGCCGACCCCTGGCCGAGCTCGGTGGCGAGGGTCTTTATGGCGCATGTGTCGCGTTGCACGGCGTCGGCCACGACCGCGCGCACGTCCCGCAGGCTGGTCATGGCGTGGACGGCGTCGGCGACGGCGCGGGCCGGCATCACGTACCGCACCGGACCGGCCTCCCAGATGCGGCCGGGCATCCGGGATGTACGGTGCAGCCGGACGAAGTTTGTGTCGCGACGCTGCCGTGTGGACGGGACCAGGACGTCGACGAACTCGGTCAGCTCGGTCCGGATGTGGTGGCTACGCAGCGCCGCCGGCCCGGTAATGACGCTGCCCGGGCCGGCGTACAGCAGCGCGGCCATCTCCTGCTGCAAGGTCGTCGGCGCACCGTTCGCGGCCATGTACACCCCGGGCAGCAGCCCCCGCCACGGCCCGCCCAGGCGGAGCCGGTGTCGCAGCGCGTTATCGGTAACGCCGACGGCCAGCGCCTGGCGGCGGGAGATCACGTCAAGCTGCTGGATGAGAAGCCGGTCGAGGGCATCGTGGTCCAGCCGGGTCGTTCGGGCCATGGCCGCATCATGCGGGCACGGTCTGACAAAACCTCGCCTGACAAACACCCCGTAAACGCCCAAATGCGTACGTAAGCCACGAAACTTCCGGGCGCTGCCTCCCCGTCGGAACCACGGCTATGTCACATTGCCGTGGTCAGAACCACTACAGAGTCACATCGCCGTGGTTGCGCGCGCGGCCGGGAGAGGATTCGGCCGAGGCTGGTGGGACGCGAGGTGACCGTGGGGCGTGTGGGGCCTGGTGGTGTGATTCAGGGACGGTGGGACGGGTGATGAGTGAGGCGGGGGTGGGGTGGGGCTAGGCCTCTATTACTACGGGGATGATCATGGGACGACGGCGGTAGTTGTCGCTGACCCATTTGCCGATGATGCGGCGGGCCAGCTGGCTGATCTGATGCGCGTCGGTGATGCCGTCGGCGGCCGCCAGGGCCAGGGCTTCCTCGATCCGGGGCAGGACCTCGCCGAAGGCGGCGTCGTCGATGCCTGAGCCGCGAGCCTGGATCTCGGGGCCGGCCACCATCTTGCCCGAGCTGGCGTCGACCACGATCACCACCGAGATGAAGCCCTCGTCGCCCAGGATGCGGCGGTCCTTCAGCTGGGATTCGGTGACCTCGCCGACGGTGAGGCCGTCCACGTAGACGTAGCCGCACGGCACCGCGCCGACCACGCTGGCCTGGCCGGCCACGAGGTCGACGACGACGCCGTCCTCGGCGATCACGATGTTGTTCTCCGGGACGCCGGTCAGGGCGGCGAGGTGGGCGTGCGCCCGCAGGTGCCGCCACTCGCCGTGCACCGGCATGAAGTTGCGCGGCCGGACCAGGTTCAGCACGTAGAGCAGCTCGCCGGCCGGGGCGTGGCCGGACACGTGCACCAGCGCGGAGGCCTTGTGCACCACCCGGGCGCCGAGCCGGGTCAGCCCGTTGATCACCCGGTACACCGCGGTCTCGTTGCCCGGGATCAGCGAGGAGGCCAGGATGACGGTGTCCCCGGCGGCGATCCTGATCGGGTGGTCGCGGCCGGCCATCCGGGACAGCGCCGACATCGGCTCGCCCTGCGAGCCGGTGGAGATCAGCACCACGTCGCCGGGAGGCAACTCCTCGGCCTGGCGCGGCTCGACCAGGAGCCCGCCGGGCACCCGCAGGTAGCCGAGGTCGCGGGCGACGCCCATGTTGCGGACCATGGACCGGCCGACGAAGGCGACCTTGCGCCGGTGCTTCACCGCGGCGTTGAGCACCTGCTGGACCCGGTGCACGTGCGAGGCGAAGCAGGCCACGATGATGCGCTGCCTGGTGTTGGCGAAGATCTCGTCGAGCACCGGCGCGATGTCGCGCTCCGAGGTCACCACGCCGGGGACTTCGGCGTTGGTCGAGTCCGCCATCAGCAGGTCGACGCCCTCGCCGCCGAGCCGGGCGAAGCCGGCCAGGTCGGTGAGCCTGCCGTCCAGCGGCAGCTGGTCCATCTTGAAGTCGCCGGTGTGCAGCACCACGCCCGCCGGGGTGCGGATGGCCACCGCGAGCGCGTCCGGGATCGAGTGGTTGACCGCGAAGAACTCGCAGTCGAACGGGCCGAACGAGCTGTGGCTGCCCTCGACCACCTCGACCGTGACCGGGTCGAGGCGGTGCTCGGCCAGCTTGCTCCGCACCAGGGCCAGGGTCAGCCTGGAGCCGACCAGCGGGATGTCCGGGCGCTGCCGGAGCAGGTAGGGGACCGCGCCGATGTGATCTTCGTGCGCGTGCGTCAGCACGAGCGCCTCGACCCGGTCGAGCCGCCCCTCCAGATAGCCGAAATCCGGCAGGATGAGATCCACGCCGGGCTGGTCGGGGTCGGGGAACAGCACGCCGCAGTCCACGATGAGCAGCCGGCCGCGGTACTCGAAGACCGTCATGTTCCGGCCGATCTCACCGAGCCCGCCGAGTGCGACGATGCGCAGGCCGTTGCGCGGAAGAGTGGCGGGCGGGGCGAGGTCGGGGTGGGGGTGACTCACAGCTTGACGCCGCCCGCGGTCAGGTCGAGCGCCAGCTGGTGTCTTTCCGCGTCGGTGGCGGCCAGCAACGGGAGCCGTACCGCGCCGCCCGGAAGCCCGAGCAGGTCGAGCGCGGCCTTGGTCATCACCGCGCCCTGGTTGCGGAACAGCCCGTCGTAGACCGGGATGAGCTCGTAGTGAATCTGCCGGGCCCGGGCCACGTCACCGGCGCCGAACGCGTCGATCATCTCGTGCAGCCGGTCCCCCACCACGTGACCGACCACGCTGACAAAGCCGACCGCGCCGAGGGATAGCCACGGCAGGTTCAGCATGTCGGTGCCGCAGTAGAAGACGAGGTCCGTCTGGGCCAGCACGTGTGAGGTGGCACCCGGGGCGTCCTTGGCGTCCTTGACGCCGACGATCCTGGGGTGCGCGGCCAGCCGGATCAGGGTCTCGGTGGCCACGGCCGCACCGGTCCGGGCGGGAATGTCGTAGATGAGCACGGGCAGCCCGGTGGCGTCGGCGACCGCGGTGAAGTGGGCCTCGAGCGCGGGCTGGGGCGGCTTGTTGTAATAAGGAGTCACTACGAGCAGGCCGTGAACCCCGGCCCGTTCGGCCGACCGGGCCAGCTCGATGGTGTGGGCGGTCACGTTGGTGCCGACCCCGGCCACCACCCTGGCCCGTGAGCCTACCGCCTCCAGCACCACCCGCAGCAGGCGTTCCTTCTCCTCGTCGCTGGTGGTCGGCGCCTCCCCGGTGGTGCCGTTGACGACCAGGCCGTCGTTGCGCATGTCGGTGACGAGATAGTCGGCCAGACGGGCGGCCCCGTCGTAGTCGACGGTCCCGTCGGATGTCATGGGGGTAATCATCGCCGTGACCATGGAGCCGAACGGCGCCGAGTTCGTCGTCATACCCGAACGCTACCCGCTGCAGGGTGCCCGGAGTAGCCGGCTTACCGTCGCCACGACGAGAAATCCCGCCACCGGCCGGCCATGCACAAGCGGCTGACGTGGGCTCGGGGGTACCCACGTCAGCCGCTTTCACCTGGTCATCGTCTGGCGGTGCCGGAGCGTTACAAGCGGGCTAGCTGGCTGACTGGTCGTGCGCCGGGCCAGGATCAGGGCCGCGGCCGCGGCGGTGGCCAGCGCCACGGCCATGATGGCCGCGATGGCCGCCGCGCTCAGGCTGACCGCGATACCCGAGCCGATGCCGCTCGTCTCGCCCTGCATGTTGATCAGCCGCGGCGCGATCAGCAGGCCGGCCACGGTGCCGGCGGTGACGCCGACCAGGGCGAGGATCATCGTGTTGGTCACCAGGGTGGCCATCACCTGGCGCGGCGTGAGACCCATCGCCGCCAGCACGCCCATCTCGTGCTGGTGATCCCGCATCCCGACCACGGTCGCGGTGAGCAGGTTGGCCAGCCCGATCACGGCCAGGATGACCACCGAGATCGCGATCACCAGCTGCAGCCCCCTGAGCCCGCTGGCCGGGTTCGGCACGACCTGCACGTCGAGCCGGTCGTGCGACTCGGCGAGCAGCCGGGCCCGGGCCGCGGCGGCCGTCACTCCCGGCTTCAGGACCAGGTGGTAGACCAGCTGCGGCGGCGCGCTGCCCGCGTGGTTCAGCGCGTCGAGCCCGAAGTCGACCACGTCCCCGTTGTTGTCTGGCTCGATCGTCCGGCCGACGATGTGCAGGATCACCGGCACCCCGTCGATAGTCGGCGAGATCCACGCGCCGACGCCGATGTGCATCAGGTCGAGGAAGCCCTGGCCGGCGACCGCCTCGTTGGCCGCGCGGAACATCCGCCCCTGCACGGCCCGGAACGGGTAGGGCCGGGCCGAGGTCCCCATGGCCCGGGCGTAGAAGGTGCCGTTGTCGCCCGGCAGCAGGGTGACGGACTGGGCGCCGGGATAGGCCGCGAGCACCTGAGGGTCGTGGCCGATCAGGGCCAGCATCTGCTTGTTCTCCAGGCCGCCCTGGCTGACCGTGACCGCCGAGGCGAGGCCGATCTTGCCCGGGTCACTGGTAAACCCGTCGATGGTCGACCAGCAGGTCAGCGCGATGGTGATCATCGCCATCGGGATGGCCAGGCCGAACACGGTCAGCCCGGCGGACAGCCGCCGGGTCAGCGAGTCCCTGGCCCCGAGCACCAGCGCCGCGGGCAGGTGGAAGAGCAGGCTGAGCCGGGTAATCAGCGACAGGTGCCCGCGGGGCGGGCTCGGCTGGACCGCGGCGACCGGTGAGACCCGGCCCGCCCACCAGGCCGGGATCACGGTCGCGATCGCGACGGTGAGCACGGTGCCGGCGCCGATCAGCGCCATCCAGGCGCCGGACAGCGGCGCGAGGCCGACCGGCGTGCCGCCCGGCGGCTTGACGAAGGCCGGTGAGGTGATGATCCGGGCGGCGGCCAGCCCGAGCGCGGCCCCGGCCGCCCCGAGCAGCGTCTGCTCGGCGAGCAGCATGCGGACCACCTGCCCGGGCGTGAACCCGAGCGCCTTCAGCATCGCGATGTCCTGGCGCTGGACGAGGACGCGGCCCGCGGTGACGTTGGCGATGGCGCACGGGGCGGCGAGCAGCGCGATGATCCCGAACAGGGCGAGCACGAGCAGCAGCCCGAGCAGCCGGTCATTGCTGGCCATCGAGTCCTTCACCTGCTGCCAGGTGGAGTAGCGCTCGACGGCCGAGTAATCGCCCGAGCCGTTGTAGAGGTTCCAGATGGTCTGGACGACCTGCCCGGTGGCCACCGCGGACTTGTCGAACAGGCGCAGGCCGACGACCTCCTGGGTCTCGCTCGGGTTCGGCTCGACCTTGACCAGGAGCCGGTGCTGCACCCAGATCAGGCCGGGCGTCCACTGCGGGTAGAAGCCCTGGTCGGCGGTGTCCGCGATGCCGATCACCCGCATCGGCACCCTGGTGCCGTCGATCCCGTCCACCGTGATCCGGTCCCCCACGCCGACGCCCACCGCCTGGGCGAACGACGCCTCGACGACCGCACCGTCCTGGGCCGAGGATCGCAGCCAGGTCCCGCTCACCACGAGCGGCGCGGACATCGCGGGCGGCTCTTGCGTCATGGCCCTGAGCTCGACCGGCGACTTCACCGCGCCGTGCTCGAGCGTCGCCGGCGCGGCCTGGTACGGCTGGCCGGTCTCCTTGATCCCGGCCACGTGGCGTAGCTCACTGGTGTTGGTGCCGTTCTGGAAATAGATCAGCACGTCCGCGCCGCGGGTCCGGGCGGACAACTGCTGCCACGGATTGACCGCCCCCTGCAAGAGCATGGTGGCGAGGAACAGCGCGGCTACCACCCCGGCGACGACGGCGACCGTGATCAGGGCCTGGCCCCGCCGGGCGCGCAGGTCAGCGCGTGCCCACCGGAGCGTGCCTCGCATCAGGTCTCAGCCTCTCAGCTCCAGAACGTCGGCGACGCCGTTCATGGTGCGCGGGATCGGCACGATCTTGGCGTCGTCGGCCACCATCCCGTCGAACAGGTTGATCACCCGGTCGGCCAGGCTCGCGACCCGGGCGTCGTGGGTGACCATCAGGATCGCCTGCCCCCCGTCGTGCGCCCGGCGCAGCAGCCGGAGCACGTCGCGCGTGTTGGAGCTGTCCAGGTTGCCGGTCGGCTCGTCGGCCAGCAGGACGCTCGGCTCGTTGGCCAGCGCGCGCGCCAGCGCCACGCGCTGCTGCTCCCCGCCGGACAGCCGGGCCGGGGCGGCGTCCGCCTTATCGGAAATGCCCAGCTCGGTCAGCAGCTCCTCGCGGCGCTTCCTGGCCTGCCGCGGGGTCGCGCCCGCGAGCAGCGCGGGAAGCTCCACGTTGTCGGCCACCGTCATGCTGGACAGCAGGTTGAAGAACTGGAACACGAAGCCGATGTGCTGACGCCGCAGGATGGCCCAGGCGGCCGTCGAGAGCCCGTCCACGCGCTGGCCCCGCAGCCAGATCTCGCCGCTCGTGGCGGGCTCGAGGCCGCCCAGCACGTGCAGCAGGGTGGACTTGCCCGAGCCGGACGGTCCCATGATCGCGACGAACTCGCCGATGCCGAGCTCGACGTCCACCCCGCGGACAGCCTCCACCGTGACCCCGTCGGCCCGGTACACCTTCACCAGCTTCGACGTCCGCAGGAGTGAGAGGGTCTCGGTCGGCTGGGCGGGCGGCCATGGCACGTCTTTCCGCGCTGAACTCCTCACACAAGTTCCTCCAGGCATCTCTGCAGCCAGTCGAGGTCGGCCTGCAGGTGCAGGATGGCGCCCTCGATCAGGAGCCGGGCCGGGGCGTCGGCCGGGTCGGATTCCGCCTGCAGCTCGGTCAGGTTACGCATTATGCCCAGATAATGCCTGCGCTGAGCGTTCATGAGCTCCATTCGGTCGGCGAGTCCCGCCATCGGGGCCAGGATGAGCTTGATGAAGAACTCGTCGCGGACCCGCGGCCCGTCGCACGGCTCGCCGACCCAGGCGCGCAGCGCCTCCCGGCCCGCCGGGGTGAGTGCGTAGACCCGCTTGTTGGGGCGGGTGGTCTGCTCGACATCCTCGCTGCGGACCAGGCCGTCCTGCTCGAGGCGCTTCAGGGTGACGTAGATCTGCCCGATGTTCGGCGACGGATACGCCTCGCCGAAGGTCTGCTCGAGCGCGAGCTTCAGCTCGTAGCCGTGAGCCGGCTCCTTGGCGAGCAGGGCCAGCA
>DAIOWL010000066.1:7851-14419 GCA_036758545.1 Streptosporangiaceae bacterium
TACCTAACGGCGGTGCATAACATGCATGTACGAATTTTACATGGCCCTGGGGTATCTGGGTGGAGGCCCGCATGAGGCGTGCGATGCCTGGTATCGCAATCCTTGCCGCGGGACTCATGCTCCTGGCGGGGTGCAACGCGGATCGCGCCTCGTCGGGCGGGTCGGCACCGTCGACGAACGGGATCGGCCCGATCACCTTCGCCATCGGCAAGGACAACTCCGGCTGGCTGCAGGGCGTGATCACCGGGTGGAACCAGGGCCATCCCAGCCAGAAGGTCACCCTGCTGCTGCTGCCTCGGGCGTCCAACGGCCAGCTGGCCCAGCTGGTCGCGAACCTTCAGGCGAAAAGTGACCTGTACGACGTCATCGACATGGATGTCATCTGGACCGCCGAGTTCGCCTCGAACGGCTGGATCATCCCGCTGCCGCAGAGCCAGTTCCCGCTCGGCGACTTCCTCAAGCCGGCCGTCGACACCGCCAGGTACCAGGGCCGGCTGTACGCCGTGCCCGACTACAGCAACGCGGATCTCCTCTACTACCGCAAGGACATCCTCGCCAAGGCGGGCAAGCAGCCGCCCAAGACCTGGGCCCAGCTGCAGCAGCTCGCCAAGACCGTGGCGCCGGAGTACGGCCTGTACGGCTACGCCGGCACGTTCGCCCCGTACGAGGGGCTGACCGTCAACTTCGCCGCGGCCGTTCAGTCGGCCGGGGGGTCGATCCTCTCCCCGGAAGGCACCAAGGTCACCGTGAACTCGGCTAAGGCCCTCCAGGGGCTCGAGTTCCTCGTGAACGGGTTCCGGCAGGGCTGGATCCCCAGGGCCGCGCTCAGCTACGAGGAGGAGTCGGCCCAGAACGCCTTCGCCAGCGGCAAGTTCCTGTTCCTGGATAACTGGCCGGACGTCTATGCGGCCCTGTCCGTGCCGGGACCGCAGAACAAGGTGTACGGAAAGTTCGGCATCGCGGCGCTGCCCGGGCCGGACGGCATGGGCTCCAGCTCACTCGGCGGGGCCAACCTCGCGATCAGCGCGTACTCCCAGCACCAGCGGACGGCGCTGGACTTCATCAAGTACCTGACGAACCTGGACAACGAGCGGCAGATGCTGGAGAAGGGATCGTTCCCCCCGGTCTGGACCCGGCTTTACACCGACAAGAGCCTGATCCGCAGGTATCCCTATCTGCCGGTGCTCGAGCAGGCCATCAACTCGGCCCGGCCGCGCCCGGCGATCACCAACTACGACCAGGCCAGCCTGGCCATCTCGAGCACGGTGTACGAGGCCCTGACCCAGCAGAAGCAACCACAGCAGGCCCTGACGGAGATGGCCGGGCAGCTGACCCAGATTATTCGCGATGGCTGAGACCGCCAGGGCTGACCGCCACGGGGGCCGGCCAGCCCTGATCCGCTGATCAAGCCCGGCAGGCCAGGCGGTACCGAGACCCGGACGCCGCCGCCAGCCGGCAGGTACTCCCGGTAGCCAGGACAGCATGGCTATTACGTAGAGTTACGAATTACTGCGTTGAGTGGAGGAATGCGGTGCATGAACGATCACTCGAATATCGCGGACGGCGCTTCACCAGCACATACCGGCTAGCGGCCCCGGGAGGTCCGGCTCTTGACGGAGCGGCGGCGCGGCGCGACGATGATCTAATTCGGTGGAACCGGTTCCAACCGCACGTTTCGGGAGTGTGACGATGCCGTCACCGCGTCGGGCGACAATCGCGGATGTGGCTGCCGCTTCCGGCGTCGGCGTCGGCACGGTCTCCCGGGTCATCAACGGCGCGCCCAACGTGCGGGAAGCGACCCGCACGTCGGTGCTGAAGGTCATCGATCAGCTGGAATACCGGCCCAGCCACCTGGCCGCCTCGCTGTCACGCGGCACGGCACGCACCATGGCGATCGTGGTGCCGCACCTGACCCGGCCCTCGGTCGTGATACGGCTGGCCGGCGCGCTGACGGTGCTGGACGAACAGGGCTACGACACCGTGGTGTGCAACGTCGACACCCCCCAGCAGCGGGATCACCACCTGACCGCGCTGACCAGGAGGCACCGCGCCGACGGCGTGATGGTGGTGTCGCTGCGGCTGTCGCGGCAGCAGCTGGAGTCCTTCCAGCGCGCCGGGGTGCCCCTGGTGACGGTCGGCGTGCTGGCTCCCGGCGTTCCGCAGACGATCACCGACGACGTGATGGGCGGCCGGCTGGCCACCGGGCACCTGCTGGCGCTCGGCCACCGGCGGATCGGCTTCGTCGGCGACACGGCGCACCGCCTGTCAGCTACTCACCTGGGCTTCTCCTCGTCGCAGCACCGGCTGAGCGGATACCGTCAGGCGCTGGCGGCGGCCGGCATCGGCTACGACCCCGGGCTGGTGCGGCGCGGCCCGTTCGGCCCGGCGAACGCCGAGACGCTGGCGGCCGGGCTGCTGGCGCTACCGGACCGGCCGTCGGCCATCTTCGCGGCGTCGGACACGCAGGCGATGGGCGTGCTCACCGCGGCGGACCGCTGTGGCATTGCCGTTCCCGGCCAGCTGTCGGTGATCGGCTTCGATGACATCGAGTCGGCGGCCCTGCTCGGCCTGAGCACGGTCCGCCAGCCGCTGGAGAACAGCGGCGCCGAGGGAGCCCGCCGGCTCTGCGCGCTGCTGCGCGGGGAGCGGGTCCGCCCGCTGCGGCAGCGGCTCACGCTGGAGGTCGTGCACCGCGCCAGCACGGCGACCTTTCGCGTGAGCAGGCCCCCCAGATCAGAAACAGTCCGGCCGGGGCGCGGCGGCAGCCGGCCCAAGGGCGGTGTGACATGCACGGGCCCGCCCTGCTTGCGGCGGCCGGAGAAGGGAAACGTAACTCGTCGTCCAGCGAGGCAATGCGCTGACGCGCTAGCCGGGAACTGGCGGTAGCTGGAGGGATGATGATAGGCGATAGTGGCAGAACGAGCGCTTCCATCGGTCGCGCTCACCGGCGGGGCGGCACCTGGTACTCACGCAAGCGCATGGTCGCGGGCGCGGCCAGCGCCGTCCTGGCCGCGACGGGACTGGCCGCCTGCAGCTCGGCCAGCGCCGGCACCGGACCGGTGACGCTGACCTACTACCTCTACCCGGACACTTCCATAGCCACGTCGACGGCCGTCAGCAACTGCTCTAAGCAGAGCGGCGGCAAGTACAAGATCTCCTATCAGCAGCTGCCCCAGGCCGCAGACGGCCAGCGGCAGCAGCTGGTCCGCCGGCTGGCCGCACACGACGACACGATCGACATCATGGGTCTCGACGTGACCTGGGAGCCCGAGTTCGCGACGGCCAAATGGATCGAGCCGTGGACCGGCAAGTACAAGGCGCAGGCCGTAGCCGGCACGCTCGCACCCGCACTGAACACCGCGACCTGGAAGGGCCAGCTCGTCGCGGTGCCCGACAACACTAATACCCAGCTGCTGTGGTACCGGTCCGACCTGGTGCCGAAGCCGCCGGCCACCTGGGCCGAGATGATCGCGGATGCGGAGCAGCTGGCCAAGCAGGGCAAGCCGCACTACATCGAGATCCAGGGCGCGCAGTACGAGGGCGCAACCGTCTGGTTCAACACGATGGTGTCCAGTGCGGGCGGCACCGTGCTGAATCCGGACGCGACCAAGATCACGCTCGGCGCGCCGGCCGTCAAGGCCCTGACGATCATGAAGCAGCTCGCTGACTCCACCGCCGCGGACCCGAGCATGTCGGTGCAGATGGAGAACCAGAACCGGCTGCAGATGGAGGCGGGTAACGCCGCCTTCGAGCTGAACTACCCGTTCGTCTATCCCGGCATGAAGGCCGACAACCCGAAGCTGTTCAAGGTGTTCAAGTGGGCGCTCTACCCGTCGGTCAACCCCGGCGTGCCGGCCAAGGTGACGATCGGCGGCATCGACCTGGCGGTGAGCGCGTACTCGAAGCACAAGGACCTCGCCTTCCAGGCCGCACTGTGCCTGCGTAACCGCGAGAACCAGCTCATCGGCGCCAACGTGGGCGGCGTCCCGCCCACCATCGCGAGCCTCTACAACGACCCGAGGCTGTTCAAGAACTACCCGTTCCACGCCGACATCCTGAAGGCGCTGCAGAACGCGAGCGTGCGGCCGAAGTCGCCCGTTTACCAGGTCGTGTCCATCGACATCTCGCACCAGATCGCGCCGGCCTCCGGCATCAACCCGACGAGCACGCTGCAGTCCTTGAAGGGCTCGCTCAGCAACGCCCTGCAATCGAAGGGCCTAGTCCCGTGAGCCGCCACCGAGCCGATGGCGGCCAGGCCGCGAGGAAAGGAGGGGAACGGTGAGCACCACTGAGACGGTCACCACCGGCGCCCCAGCGGAGGCGCCACCCAAGCGCAAACCGGAGCTATCGGAAGGCGCGCGGGCCGAGCGCAGGCTGGGCTTCATGCTGATCGCGCCCGCGGTCATCGTGATGGTCGCGGTCACCGCCTACCCGATCGTGTACGCGATCTACCTGTCGCTGGAGCGCTACAACCTGGCCCTCCCGCAGGCCACCAAGTTCATCGGGTTCGCCAACTACGGCGCGGTGCTCAGCTCCCCGTACTGGTGGCATGCGCTGCTGGTCACCGTGATCATCACGGTCTTCTCGGTGGCCATCACGCTGGTGCTCGGCTTCCTGCTGGCCTTCGTCCTGCACCGGACGATCTTCAGCCGGGGTCTGATCCGCACCACTTCGCTCATCCCCTACGGGATCGTGACGGTGGCCGCCGCCTACAGCTGGCAGTACGCGTGGACGCCAGGCCAGGGCTACCTGTCCTCGATATTCAACAACAGCGCGCCGCTGACCAATCAGTTCCAGGCCATCGTCGTCATCATCATCGCCGAGATCTGGAAGACCACGCCGTTCATGGCGCTGCTGCTGCTGGCCGGGCTGTCGCTGGTGCCCGAAGACCTGCAGTCGGCCGCGAAGGTGGACGGCGCCACGGGCTGGCAGCGCTTCACGAAGATCACGCTGCCGCTGATGAAGCCGGCGATCCTGGTCGCCCTGCTGTTCCGGACGCTGGACTCGTTCCGGATTTTCGACAACATCTACATCCTCACCCTGGGCGCCAACGGCACCGGGTCGGTCTCGATCCTCGGCTACGACAACCTGTTCAACGCGCTGAACCTGGGCATCGGGTCGACGATCTCGATCCTGATCTTCATCTGCGTCGCGATCATCGCCTTCCTATTCATCAAGGGCTTCGGCACCGCGGCCCCCGGCACGGACATCGGAAAGAGGTGACCCGCTGATGGCTGCCATCACTGCCCGCCAGAGGACTGGCTGGGCGACGGCGAACTTCGTCGTCATCGCGCTGGCGCTGATCCCGGTGCTCTGGCTGGTCTCGCTGTCCTTCAAGACGCCCACGGCCGTGCTCGACCCGTCGTTCATCCCGTCTCAGTGGACCTGGGGAAACTACAGCGGGATCCTGACCTCGTCGCAGTTCATCCGGCCGCTGGGCAACTCGATCGGCATCGGCCTCATCGCCACGGTCATCGCCGTGGTGCTGGCCTCCATGGCGGCCTACGCGGTAGCGCGGCTGCGGTTCCCCGGCAAGAGCGTGCTCATCGGGGCGGCGCTGCTGATCGCCATATTCCCGCTGATCGCGCTGGTGACCCCGCTGTTCACGATCGAGCGCGCGCTGGGACTGTTCAACACCTGGCCGGGCCTGATCATCCCGTACGTCGCGTTCGGGCTGCCGCTGGGCATCTACACGCTGTCGGCGTTCTTCCGTGAGATCCCCTGGGAGCTGGAGAAAGCCGCCAAGGTCGACGGCGCCTCGCCCTTCCAGGCGTTCGTCAGGGTGATCGCCCCGCTCGCCGCGCCCGGCATGGTCACCACGGCGATCCTGGTCTTCCTGGCCTGCTGGAACGACTTCATACTGGCGATCTCGTTCACCTCGACTATCAGCGCCCGGACGGCGCCGGCCGCCATGCAGTACTTCAGCGGCGGATCGGTATTCACCATCCCGACGGGTCCGATCGCGGCCGCCGCGGTGGTCATCACCATCCCGATCGTAATCTTCGTGCTGTTCTTCCAGCGCCGGATCGTGGCCGGGCTGACGTCCGGCGCGGTTAAGGGCTAGAGGAGTTAAGGAGAGACAAGTGGCCGAAATCGTGCTTGAGCACATCACCAAGCGTTTCCCGGACGGATCGCTCGCGGTCAACGACTTCAACCTGGATATCGCCGACGGGGAATTCGTCATCCTGGTCGGCCCGTCGGGCTGCGGCAAGTCGACGACGCTGAACATGATCGCCGGCCTGGAGGACATCACCTCGGGCGAGCTGCGCATCGGCGGGCAGGTCGTGAACAACAAGACGCCCAAGGACCGCGACATCGCGATGGTCTTCCAGAGCTACGCGCTGTACCCGCACATGACCGTGCGGGAGAACATGGGCTTCGCGCTGAAGCTGGCCAAGACGCCGCAGGCCACGATCACGGAAAAGGTCGACGAGGCGGCCAGGATCCTGGACCTCACCCAGCTCCTGGACCGCAGGCCGGCCAACCTGTCCGGCGGGCAGCGGCAGCGGGTCGCGATGGGCCGGGCGATCGTGCGCGACCCGGCGGCGTTCCTGATGGACGAGCCGCT
>DAIOWL010000067.1:0-14368 GCA_036758545.1 Streptosporangiaceae bacterium
TGGAGGCAGCAGCAGGCTGACGGGGAAGGTGGGGCATGGCTGAGCCGAACGGGCGGGGCAGCCCCGGCGGCCTGGACGCGGGCGGGAGAGCAGAACGACGTCATGAGCTGGCGGCGTTCTTGCGCAGCCGGCGCGAGCGGATCACGCCGGAGGACGCCGGGCTGCCCGGCGGGTACCGGCGCCGGACGGCCGGGCTGCGCCGCGAGGAGGTGGCGCAGCTGTCCGGCGTGGGCGTGACCTGGTACACCTGGCTGGAGCAGGGCCGCCCGATCCGGGCCAGCGTGCAGGTGCTCGAGGCGGTAGCCAGGACGCTCCAGCTGGACCCGATCGAGCGGCGGCACCTGTTCCGGCTGGCCGAGGTGCCGGACACGACGCACCCCGACGAGAGCGGCCCGGTGCTGCGGCCGCAGATCCAGGTCGTCCTGGACGGGCTGAGCCCGCTGCCGGCCAGCGTGGTGACCGAGCGGTTCGACGTCCTGGCCTGGAACGACGCCTACGAGATCCTGTTCCCGCGCATGCTCCAGGCCCCGGCGGAGGAGCGGAACACGCTGCTGTACCTGTTCGCCAGGCCCGCATGCTGCAGCGCGGTCGAAAACCGGGCCGACCAGCGGGCGGCGCTGGTGGCCCAGCTGCGCGCGGCCTACGGGCACCACGTCGGAGACCCGGCCTGGACGGGCTTCATCCGGCGGATGGAAGCGGCCAGCCCCGAGTTCGCGGCCATGTGGGCCACCCAGGACGTGGCCAGCCCGCACTACCTCGCCAAGGTGTTCCGGCATCCGCTCTACCCGCGGCTGGAGATGACCTCCAGCAGCTTCGCGGTGCAGGGCACGTCCGGCACCCGGATGGTGGTCTACACCCCGGACAACGAGGCCACCCGCGCGGCCGTGGAAGAGCTCGTCGCGGACCCGGTCCAGCATCACTTCCCCTGCTGGCCCGCCCACCAGGCCCGGACCCGCGATCTTCTTACGATCTAGGAACGTCCCAGCCAGAAGGCCGCATACCGCGACAAGCCCGCCCAGAATGACTGTGAGTCACCAATTTCCTCGTTCGCCAGGCGAACCGGCGATCACGGATCTACAATGAATCATCCTGCAGGCACAGGTTGTTACTTAAATCATGTTTCGCAACATCGGACCCAACGCTTGCTAACCTGAATCGCAACACCGCCACCAGTAATCCCGTTAACCACGCGATCCGCGGACACGGTAGGTGAGCGATCGCGCGGAGGGTGAGCAGGAACCACGGTCCGTTCGGAATGATCTTGGTCGTGATTTTTTTCCTGTGTTCTCTGGGGTAGCGGGGCCACGGAGGAGCAGTTCAAAGGGGAACTATGACGCCGGTTATTGGCATAACCACATATGAGGACCAAGCGTCCTGGCGGGGCTGGTCGGCCCGGGCGGCGATGCTTCCTTACGTCTATGTGGACGCGGTGCGCCGCAGCGGTGCCCGCGCGATCCTGCTGCCGCCGGGCGGCGACGACGAGGAGGCCAGCGCCACCGTCGCCAGCCTGGACGGCCTGGTGGTCTCGGGTGGCCCGGACATCGACCCGGTCAGGTACGGCGCGCCGCGCCACCCGCGGACGCAGGCTCCCACCACGCTGCGGGACGCATGGGACCTGTCCGTCACCGGCCATGCGATGCGGCTCGGCGTGCCCTTGCTCGCCATCTGCCGCGGCATGCAGGTGCTGAACGTCTGCCGGGGCGGCACGCTGCACCAGCACCTGCCCGACCTGGTCGGCCACGGGCGGCACGACGGGCCGACCCACGGGTTCGGCCTGCACCGGGTGCGGGTCAGCCCGGACAGCACGCTGGCCACGATCGTGCCCGAGGACGGCTTCTTCGAGGTGCCCACGCACCACCACCAGGCGGTCAACCTGCTCGGCGACGGGCTCAAGGCGGTGGCCTGGGAAGAAGACGGCACCGTCGAGGCGGTCGAGGCCGGACCGTCCGAGCTGGGCGGCTTCTCCGGATTCGTGCTCGGCGTGCAGTGGCACCCCGAGCAGGGCAGCGACCTCCGCCTGTTCACCGCGCTCGTCGAGGCGGCCACCGAGCGGATGGCGGCCGAACGGGCCACCACCGAGAGCACGGTACTTGCGCCTATGATCTAATCTTTCTGCGTTACGTTGTTGCCTCAAGGTGGCAACGGCTTTTCTTGTTCAGGAGCTAAGAACGTGCCGGGAGGATCGCCCGCTATTACCGCGGCGGTTTTCCGTGCGGTTCGCACGGGCAACGCCTTCGAGGAAACCGTCGAACGGCTGCTCGAGGGCGTCAAGCTGGGCGTGTACGCGCCCGGTGACCGGCTGCCGCCGGAGCGGGAGCTCACCCGCAGGCTCGGCATCAGCCGTATCACCTTGCGAGAAGCGCTGCGCGAACTGGCCGCCGCCGGGTACGTCGAGACCAAGCGGGGCCGGTTCGGCGGCACCTTCATCCTGCGCCAGCCCGAGCCGATGGTGCACGACGAGCTCACCAGGACCGCGCGGGACATGGGCGCCCAGCTCGACGACGCGCTGACGTACCGCCGGGTGGTGGAGACCGGTGCGGCCGAGATGGCGGCCCGGGCCAGCCTGAGCATGCAGCAGCGGGAGAGCCTGGCCGAGTGCCTGGCCGCCATGTACGTGTGCGGTCCTTCCGGCTACCGCCCGGCCGACACCCGGCTGCACCTGGCCATCGCCGACGCGGCGGGCTCGCCGATGCTGACCGCGAGCGTGGTCGAGGCCCGGGTGCAGCTGGTCGACCTGCTCAACGCCATCCCCATGCTCGGCCGCAACCTGGAGCACGCGAACGTCCAGCACGCGGGCATCGTCCGGGCCATCCTGGCCGGCGATCCCGACCGGGCCAGGCGCGCGATGGAAGAGCACGTGGCCGGGACCGCGGCACTGCTCCGCGGCTTCCTCGGCGAAACGGCGTAACAGCCGCGTAGCAGGCGGGTAACGCCCTTACGCAGCTCTTGACACGCTCCCTGGCGCGGTGGGTGAATACGTTCATTCAATGGATCACATCCATCCATATGTGCCCTGTTTCCCCTAGGGAGATCGCATGGCCGACGATATTGCCGCCGCCCCGACGGCAGGCGAGGACGAGCGCCGCCTGCACGAACTCGGCTACGCACAGGAACTCATGCGGCGCATGTCCGGGTTCTCGAACTTCGCCGTGTCGTTCACGATCATCTCGATCCTGTCCGGCTGCCTGACCCTGTACGGGTACGGCATGAACACCGGCGGCCCCGCCATCATCGTCTGGGGCTGGCCCATCGTCGGCCTGTTCACGCTGACCGTCGGCCTGGCCATGGCCGAGGTCTGCTCCAGCTTCCCGACAGCGGGCGGACTGTACTACTGGTCGGCCAAGCTGGCCCGCAAGAACGGCCCGGCCTGGTCCTGGTTCACCGGCTGGTTCAACTTCCTCGGCCAGGTCGCGGTGACCGCGGGCATCGACTTCGGCTGCGCGTTCTTCATCAACGCGTTCCTGAACCTGACCTGGGGCGTCAGCACCGCGCACTGGGTGACGATCCTGATCCTGGTCGGCGTGCTGTTCGTGCACGGCCTGATGAACCAGTTCGGCATCAAGCTGGTCGCGCTGCTCAACGACATCAGCGTGTGGTGGCACGTCGTCGGCGTGCTGATCATCGTGGCCGTGCTGGCCTTCGTGCCGTCCAAGCACGCGTCGGCGAGCTACGTGTTCAGCCACATCGTCAACAACACCGGCTGGAGCAGCACGTTCTACGTGCTCCTGCTCGGCCTGCTGCTGGCCCAGTACACGCTGACCGGGTTCGACGCGTCGGCGCACATGACCGAGGAGACGCACAACGCCGCCCGCAGCGGCCCGCGCGGCATCGTGATGTCGATCGTGGTCTCGGTGATCGCCGGCTGGGTGCTGCTGATCGGCGTCACGTTCGCGATCCAGCCCGCCCACTACGCGGACTACACCGGCGCGCTGGTGCCGCCGGCCCAGATCTGGGACACCGCGATCGGCGGCACCGGGGCCAAGCTGCTGCTGCTCATCGCCATCGGCGCCCAGCTGTTCTGCGGGATGTCGTCGGTCACCGCGAACTCCCGGATGATCTACGCGTTCTCCCGCGACGGCGCGCTGCCCGGCTCGGACTTCTGGCACCGGGTGAACAAGCGGACCAGGACGCCCACCAACGCGATCTGGCTGGCGGCCGGCGGGGCGCTCATCCTGGCCCTGCCGTACCTGTGGAACGGCGCGGCCTACGCCGCGGTCACCTCGATCGCGGTCATCGGCCTGTACATCGCGTACGTGCTGCCGACGTTCCTGCGGCTGCGCCAGGGTGAGAGCTTCAAGCGCGGCCCCTGGCACCTGGGCCGGTGGAGCTACGTGATCGGCTGGATCGCGGTCATCTGGGTGGCCTTCATCACCATCTTGTTCATGCTGCCCGCCGCGAGCCCGATCAAGGTCGGCAACTTCAACTACACCGTGGTGGCCGTGCTCGTGGTGCTCGGCTTCGCCGGCATCTACTGGCTGGTCTCGGCGAAGAACTGGTTCAAGGGCCCGAAGGTCCAGGGTTCGGCCGAGGAACTGGCCGCGATCGAACGGGAGCTGTCTAGCTGATGCCAGCCGAGACCGGCAGGCGACGCGGCCTGCTGACCCTCGAGGAGCTGCGCTCCGCGGTCGGTGCGGGCGAGATCGACACCGTCGTGCTCGCCTTCACCGACATGCAGGGCCGGCTAGCGGGCAAGCGCCTGTCGGCCGAGTTCTTCCTGGAAGAGGTGGCCGAGCACTACTCCGAGGGCTGCAACTACCTGCTCGCCGTGGACGTGGACATGAACACGGTGGACGGGTACGCCATGTCGTCCTGGGACCGCGGGTACGGCGACTTCGTCATGGTGCCGGACATGTCGACCCTGCGCCGGCTGCCCTGGCAGCCCGGGTCGGTCTTGGTCATCGCGGACCTGACCTGGCTGGACGGCGCGCCGGTGGTGGCGTCGCCGCGGCAGATCCTGGCCGCGCAGACGGCGCGGCTGGCGTCGCGGGGGTGGACCGCGATGGCCGGGACCGAGCTCGAGTTCGTCGTCTACCTGGACTCCTACGAGCAGGCCGCGGCGCGCGACTACCGCGACCTGACCCCGGCCAACCAGTACAACGTGGACTACTCGATCCTGGGCACGGCCAGGATCGAGCCGCTGCTGCGCCGGATCCGGCTGGACATGGCCGGGGCGGGCCTGTACGTGGAGTCGGCCAAGGGCGAGTGCAACCTGGGCCAGCACGAGATCGCGTTCCGCTATGCGGAGGCGGTGACCACCTGCGACAACCACTCGATCTACAAGACCGGGGCGAAGGAGATCGCGGCCCAGGACGGGAACAGCATCACGTTCATGGCCAAGCCGAACGCCCGCGAGGGAAACTCCTGCCACATTCACCTGTCCCTGCGGTCCGCGTCTGACGGGGCCCGTGGGGCCCCGGTGATGGCCGGGGACGGCGAGTACGGCCTGTCAAAGCTCGGCGAGCACTTCCTGGCCGGCCAGCTCGCCGCCATGCGCGAGCTGTCGCTGTGCTACGCGCCGAATATCAACTCCTACAAGCGCTACGTGCCGGGCAGCTTCGCCCCCACCTCGGTCCGCTGGGGTCCGGACAACCGCACCTGCGCGATGCGGCTGGTCGGCCACGGGCCTTCGCTGCGGGTGGAGAACCGGGTGCCCGGCGGCGACGTGAACCCGTACCTGGCGGTGGCCGCGATGATCGCGGCCGGCCTGCACGGCATCGACAACGAGCTGCCGCTCGAGCCGCCGATGACCGGCAACGGCTACGCCGACACCTACCCGCAGACGGCCCGCGTCCCGCACACCCTGCACGACGCGCTGGACCTGTGGGAGAAGAGCGAGCTGGCCCGGGAGGCGTTCGGCGCGGAGGTGGTGGAGCACTACGCCAACTACGCCCGGGTCGAACTGACCGCCTACGAGGCCGCGGTGACCGACTGGGAGCTGCGGCGCGGCTTCGAGCGCCTATGAATGAAGACGCTGTGACCGGGGGTACCTGACGCATGTCTACGTTTACCGTGCTCAACCCCGCGACCGAGGAGCCGGTCACCACGCTGACCCAGGCCTCGGCCGAAGAGGCCGACGAGGCCATCGCCCGGGCCTCGGCCGCGCTGCCGAGCTGGCGCGCGGTCTCGCCGGCGGACCGCGCCCGGATGCTGCGCGCGTTCGCCGCGGCCGTGGACGGCGCCTCGGAGGAACTGGCCGGCCTCGAGGTGACCGGCTCGGGCCATCCCATCGGGGCGGCCCGGTGGGAGGCCGGGCAGGTCCGCGACGTGCTGCTGTACTACTCGGCGGCGCCGGAACGACTGAGCGGCAAGCAGATCCCGGTGCCCGGCGGGCTGAACGTCACCTTCCACGAGCCGGTCGGCGTGGTCGGCCTCATCGTGCCGTGGAACTTCCCGATGCCGATCCTGTCCTGGGGCATGGCGCCCGCGCTGGCCGCGGGGTGCACCGTGGTGGCCAAGCCCGCCGAGGCCACCCCGCTGACGGCGATGCGGATCGGCGAGCTGGCCCTGGAAGCCGGCCTGCCCGAGGGGGTATTCCAGGTGCTGCCGGGCAAGGGCAGCGTGGTCGGGCAGCGCCTGGTGGACCACCCCGCGGTGCGGAAGATCGTCTTCACCGGGTCCACCGAGGTGGGCCAGCGGATCATGGCCGACTGCGCGCGCCAGGTCAAGCGGCTCACCCTGGAACTCGGCGGCAAGAGCGCCAACATCGTCTTCGCCGACGCCGACCTGGAGAAGGCCGCGGCGACCGCGCCGTACGCGGTGTTCGACAACGCCGGGCAGGACTGCTGCGCCCGGTCCCGGATCCTGGTCCAGCGCTCGGTCCTGGATAAGTTCATGGAGCTGTTCGAGCCCGCGGTCCGCGGCGTGGTGGTCGGCGATCCGGCCTCGGCGGCGACCGAGATGGGACCGCTGATCTCGGCGGCGCACCGATCGCACGTGGCCTCGTACGTACCGTCCGATGCACCCGTGGCCTTCCGCGGCCACGCGCCGTCCGGACCCGGGTTCTGGTACCCGCCGACGGTGCTCGCGCCGGTGCGCGCGGAGGATCCGGCTTATACCGAGGAAGTGTTCGGCCCGGTGGTGACCGTGACCCCGTTCTCCGACGAGGCGGAGGCCGTGGCCATCGCCAACGACACGCCCTACGGCCTGTCCGGCTCCATCTGGACCCGCGACGTGGGCCGGGCGATCCGGGTGGCCCGCGCGGTGGAGGCCGGGAACCTGTCGGTGAACTCGCACTCCTCGGTGCGCTACTGGACGCCGTTCGGCGGCTTCAAGCAATCGGGCCTCGGCCGTGAGCTGGGCCCGGACGCACCCGACGCGTTCACAGAAACCAAGAACGTCTTTATCTCTACGGAGGCCTGACTTACATGAGGTTCGAGGGCAGGACCGTCGTCATCACCGGGGCGGGCAGCGGGATCGGGCTGGCCGCCGCGCGGCGGTTCGCGGCGGACGGCGCGCACGTGGTCGCGGTCGACATCGACGACGCGGCCGGGGAGAAGGCCGCGGCGGAGACGGGCGGCCTGTTCGTGCACGCCGACGTGACGTCCGAAGCCGACGTGGCCGCCGCCTTCCGCACGGCGCACACCACCTTCGGCTCGGTCGACGTGGCGTTCAACAACGCCGGCATCTCCCCGCCCGACGACGACTCGATCCTGGACACCGGCCTTGACGCCTGGCGCCGGGTCCAGGAGGTCAACCTGACCTCGGTCTACCTGTGCTGCAAGGAAGCGATCGGCTACATGCGTTCTCAGGGCCGGGGCGCGATCGTGAACACCGCGTCGTTCGTCGCGGTGATGGGCTCGGCCACCTCGCAGATCTCCTACACCGCGTCCAAGGGCGGCGTGCTCGCGCTGTCCCGCGAGCTCGGCGTGCAGTTCGCCCGCGAGGGCATCCGGGTGAACGCGCTGTGCCCGGGGCCGGTGAACACGCCGCTGCTGCGCGAGCTGTTCGCGGCCGACCCCGAGCGGGCGCAGCGCCGCCTGGTGCACGTGCCGATGGGCCGGTTCGCCGAGCCAGAGGAGATCGCCGCCGCGGTCACGTTCCTGGCCAGCGACGACGCCTCGTTCATCACCGCCTCGACGTTCCTGGTCGACGGCGGCATCTCGGGCGCCTACGTCACGCCGCTGTGAGGCTGGCCGCCCTCAGGGGGAGATGAGGGTGCGCAGGCGGATGGTGACGGGCATCGCGCTCAGCTCGGCCAGCACGTCCTCGCTGTACTCCGAGCTGATGTCGGTCAGCACGTAGCCGTAGTCATCCCTGGTCCGCAGCAGCTGGCCCTCGACGTTCACGCCGTGCTCGGCCAGCACCCGGTTGATCGAAGCGAGCACACCGGGCACGTTCTGGTGCAGGTGCACCAGGCGATGCGTGCCGCTGCCCGCGGGCAGCGCGATCTCCGGCAGGTTCACGCTGAGCGAGGTGGCCCCGGAGGCCATGTAGTCGGCCAGCTTGCCCGCGACGAACTCGCCGATGTCCTGCTGGGCCTCCTCGGTCGAGCCGCCGATGTGCGGGGTGAGGATGACGTTCGGCAGCCCGCGCAGCTCGGAGACGAACTCGTCGCCCTTGCCCTTGGGCTCCTCAGGGAACACGTCGATCGCGGCGCCGGCGATGTGCCCGGACTCGATGTTGCGGCGCAGCGCCGCGTGGTCGACCACGAAGCCGCGGGACAGGTTCAGGAACAGCGACCGGGGCCGCATCGCGGCGAACTCGGCCGCGCCGAAGAAGCCGTGGTTGCCGTCCCGGCCGTCCACGTGCAGGGTGACGGTCTCCACCGATTCCAATAGCTCGGTTAGGGTGGAGCAGCGCCGCGCGTTGCCGAGCGCGAGCTTGTCGGCGATGTCGTAGAAGTACACGGCCATGCCGAGGTTCTCCGCGAGCACCGACAGCTGGGTGCCGATGTTGCCGTAGCCCACGATGCCGATCTTGCGGCCGCGCACCTCGTGGCTGCCGGCCGCGGACTTGTCCCACTGCCCCTCGTGCATCTGGGCGTTCTTCTCCGGCAGCCGCCGGGCCATGGAAATGATCTCGGCCAGCGCGAGCTCCACCACGCTGCGGGTGTTGGAGAAGGGCGCGTTGAACACGGCGACGCCGCGCCGGCTCGCGGCGGCCACGTCGATCTGGTTGACACCGATGCAGAAGGCACCGATCGCCACCAGATCCGGGGCCGCGTCCAGGACGCGCTCGGTGATCTGGGTCCCCGACCTGATGCCGAGCAGGTTCACGCCGTCGATGGCCGCGATGAGCTCGTCCTCGCCGAGCGCGCGGGCCAGCGTGTCGACCTGGTAGCCCTCCTTGGCCAGCCGCGCCGACGCGTCAGGATGGATGTTCTCGAGCAGCAGCGCTTTCGTCGTCACGCCAGTCCGCACCTTTCGCACTACTTACCCAGGTCCGTTGCCTCAGGTCCGTTGTCTCAGGTCCCGCAGCCGGGCAGGGCTCATCCCCGTGACCCCGTTCCCATCTTTTATACCTAACGGGCCGCGGTGGCTGCCCCGGTCAGCTGCCCGTGCTCCCCCGGGCCGAGGGCGCTGAGCTTGGCCCGCACGTCGTCTGCCAGCGGATGCGGGAGCCGGTCCAGTATGACGATCGCGTCACGCCAGGCCGTCCGGGCGGCCTCCCGGTCACCCTCGGCCAGCAGGGCGTCGCCCAGCCCGCTCAGCGAGTTCCCCTCGCCGAACGGCGCGCCGATCTCGCGGTAGGCCTCGATGGCCCTGGTGTAGTGCGCCTTGGCCTGGGCGATGTCGCCCAGGTGCAGGTAGACGTAGCCGATGCTGTCCAGGGTGTCGGCGGTGCCGCCGCGGTGCCCGGAGTCGCGGTGCAGGCTCAGCGCCCGCTGGCAGTGGGTCAGCGCCCGGTCGTACTGGCCCAGGTGGGCGTACAGCCAGCCGACCCCGTTCTCCAGGGTGGCCTGGGTCCACCAGTGCCCGACGGCCTTGAGCATCCGCAGCGCGTCCAGCGCCACGGCCAGCGCCTCGTCGTAGCGCTCCTGCTTCTCCAGCATGCCGGCCAGGCCGTTGAGCACCACGGCCTCGTTGCCCCGGTCGCCCAGCCCGCGGAACTCATCGAGCGCCCGGCGGAAGTTCGGGTCAGCGTCGGCGTAGGCGCCAGTCTGCGACTGGACGTGGCCGAGCAGGTGGTGCGCGTGGGCCAGGGCGAGCGTGTCGTCCAGCCGGGTGGCCGCGGCCAGCGCGATCTGCTGAGACGCGGTGTAGTCCTGCCACCGGCCGCGCCGGTTGAAGAACGGCCCGAGCGTCCAGGGGATCTGCCAGGCGTGGGTGTCGAAGCCGTTCGTGCCGGCGAAGGCGATCAGCGCGAGCAGCACCGGGACCTCGGCGTCGAACCAGGCCATCGCCTGGTCCTTGTCCGTCACGTCGGCGGGCAGCACGCCCGGCTGCGGCCCGGCCAGCTGCAGCGGAGACCGGAACGGGCTGAACCGGTTGGAGGCCGCCATCGCGGTGTGCAGGTAGTGGTCCAGCACCCGGTGCGCCGCGGCCCGGCGCTCGGGCTCCGGGTCGTGCCGTTCGGCCTGGTCGGCCGCGTACGCACGGAGCAGGTCGTGGAACGTGAACCGGGCCGGCAGGTATTCGGCCACCATGTGGGTCCGGACCAGCTCGCGCAGCGCGGCGCCCGCGGCAGCCCGTGGCATCCCGGCCAGGCTGGCGGCCGCCGACAGCGAGATGTCCGGGCCCGGATGCACGCCGAGCAGGCGGAACATCCGCGCCGCGGGCTCGGAGAGCTGGTCGTAGGACCAGGAGAGCACGGCCCGCACGTTGGTCACCGCGTCGCCAGCCTCAAGCGCGTCGAGCCTGCCCCGCGCGTCGTGCAGCTCGGCGGCGAGCTCGGTCAGCGGACGCTTGGGCCGCCCCGCCGCCCGGCCGGCCGCGATGCTCAGGGCTAGCGGGAGGCGGGCGCAGGCGGCGATGATCTCGTCCGCGGCACCGGATTCGGCCGCGACGCGGGCCCGGCCGAGCCGGCGGGCGAGCATCTCGTGCGCCTCGGCGTCGCCGAGCACGTCGAGGGTGAGCGGAACCGCGCCTTCGGCCGCGACCAGCCCGGTCAGCTCGTTACGGGTCGTCACCACGACCAGTGAGCCCGGCGCGCCGGGCAGCAGCGGCCGCACCTGGGCGACGTTGCGCGCGTTGTCCAGGACGATCAGCATCTGCCTGTCGTCGAGCAGGCTGCGGAACAGCGCGGAACGGCCCTCGGTGTCGGCCGGGACCCGGTGCGGCGGCACGCCCAGCGCGTCGAGGAACAAGCGCAGCGCCTCAGCCGGCTCCATCGGAGGGGTGGCCGGGTCGAGACCACGCAGGTTGACGTACAGCTGGCCGCCGGGGAACCGCTTGGCGACCTGGTGGCCGAACCTGATCGCGAGCGCGGTCTTGCCGGTTCCCGCGGTGCCGGACAGGACCACGATCGGGACCGTCTGGCCGGAGTCCTGCTGGCCGGACTCCGCGGGCAGCATCGCCCGCAGGATGCTGAGCTCTTCACGGCGGCCGGAGAAACCCGTCGCGTCCAGCGGCAGCTGGGCTGGCACCGGCGTGGTCCTGCCCTCGGGCCTGGGCCGCCGCTGCCCGCCGTCGGGCGCTGGCCCGGTGCCCGCGCCCGCGTCCTCGTCGGACGGCGCGGATCCGCCGGCACCGCGGATAGCCAGGCCGTTCGGGACCGAAAGGGCCGGATCCATGGTCAGTACCTGCTGGTGGATGCGGGACAGGTCGCCGCCCGGGTCGATGCCGAGTTCCTCGGCCAGCACCCGGCGGCCCTCGGCGTAGACCCGCAGCGCCTCGGCCTGCCGCCCGCAGCGGTACAGCGCGACCATCAGCAGCCCGCGCATCCGCTCGCGCAGCGGGTGATCGGCCACCATCGCGGTCAGGTCGGGCACGACCTCCTCGTGCCGGCCGAGCGCCAGCAGCACGTCGGCACGCTCTTCGGCGGCGGCGGAGCGCAGCTCGCCGAGCCTGACCTGCTCGGTCTCCGCGAACGGCCCGGGGACCCCGGCGAAGGCGATGCCACGCCACAGCGAGAGCGCGGAGTTGAGCGCGGACACCGCGCCGGCCGCGTCGCCCGCCTTGCGCAGCTGGCGGGCCCGGCCCAGGTCCTGCTCGAAGGCGACCGCGTCCGGCTGTCCCGGCACCAGGTGCAGCACGTAGCCGGCCCCGGACGAGACCAGGACACGCCCCGGGCCGCGCAGCGACCGGTTGGGCTCGATGACCCGCCGCAGGCCGGCCACGTAGGTATAGATGCCGCCCTCGGCGCTGGCCGGGGGATCCTGCCCCCAGACGGCATCGACGAGCTCACCCCGGGAGATCACCCGGTTGGCCCGCATCGCTAGGATGCCAAGAACAGCTTGCTGCCTGGGCTGCCCCACCGGTAGTTCCTGGTCGCCATACCAGGCCATTACGGGACCAAGCACGCCGACGCGCAACGCCACGGCTTCGCCGATCCTTCCGCTCGCCAGATAACCCTTCAGACCCGAAGGCCCGCCCCCCCTCCAGGGCCGGAGCTTCTTATCAAGGTTACAGTGATTTGGGCTGGTCCTCCAGAAAAAATCTAGATCGTATAGAGACGGCCCTTTCATAGTTGATCGCGCGCCATGAGGGCGCCCGCGGCATGGGCCTGACATCCAGCCTCTGCAGGTGGGGCGTGCCGGAAGCGTACGGGATGCGGGGAGGCTGGGAAATGACGGTTAACGGCCGGGACCGTTGTTACTGCCCGTGTTGCCGGGATTCCTGAGACTCAATGGACGCCATCGCAATCACTTCGCCCGCGCAAGCGGTCCACCACGAACTGGTCCGCGCGCCGGCCTGGCCGAGGTTTGCCGTTCCCTCGCCTGTCCGGCCCGGCGCGGCCGGCTGAAGCCTCCGGGTACGCGCGACTCGGAGCCGCCGGCCCCCACGGCACCCCCCTCACACCTGCCGTGGGGGCCGGCCCCTTGGTGCCGGCCCCGTGGTGTCAGCCAGCGGCCGGCCACGATCTAGCCGTATCCGGCTTCAATGATCAACTGAGGGACCTTTATAGAATCGTCAAGTTATCTTGGCCAATACTTCACTATCCACCTTTTCCGCCCGACTCCGGGCAAATGGGACATCGGGTTCGGCGACTCGCGGGTGGCGGGGCGGCCGAGTCGCCGAGCGCGGGCGCGCCAGTATGGTGGAGCGCCTAACATAGAGCCCGGTACCCGGGACGACGGACTACTCCTGCGCGCCGGCGCAGGCTTGGAACCAGCAGCACGCGGCCAGACCGCCAGCTGGCTGACGCAAGGGTTGGACGAAGCGAGCATGGGCAAGGCAAGCAGGACCAAGGTCGACGCCAGCCGCCGGGAGAAGATCGCCGCACAGCGCGCGGCTGAACGTCGCGCCGAGCAGCGCCGGCGGATTCTCATCGCGTCGGGCAGCATCATCGTCGTGATAGCGGTCGTGGTGGCCTTCATCGTGATCAAGGCGAACAACAAGCCGGCCACCAGCTCGTCGAACGGCCCCACGGGTGCGGCCCTGGCCAGCGTGGTGTCCAAGGTCACGAACGTCCCGGCCAGCACGCTGGACAAGATCGGCTCGGGTTCGTTCACCGGCAAGATCCCGGCCGTCCAGGGCGGTACGCCGCTGACCTCCGGCGGCAAGCCGGAGATGCTGTACATGGGCGCCGAGTACTGCCCGTACTGCGCGGCCGAGCGCTGGTCGATGATCGTGGCCCTGAGCCGGTTCGGCACGTTCTCGGGGCTGAGTACCGTGCACTCCTCGACCACGGACAAGCCGTCCAATATCTCGACGTTCACGTTCCACGGCTCCTCGTACACCAGCAAGTACCTGACGTTCACCCCGGTCGAGATGGAGACCAACGTCCCGGACCCGTCGACCGGCGGCTACACGACCCTGGAGACGCCGACCAAGGAGCAGCAGGCGCTGATCACCAAGTACGACGCGCCGCCGTACGTCTCCTCGGCCGACCAGGCCGGCGCGATCCCGTTCATCTACTTCGGCGGCAAGTACCTGAGTATCGGGGCCAGTTACGACGCGACGGTGCTCTCCGGGCTGAAGTGGGACCAGATCGCGGCCGACCTGAACAACCCGGACAGCCCGGTGGCCAAGGCCATCAACGGGACGGCCAACCACATCACGGCCGCCATCTGCAAGATGACCGGCAACCAGCCGGCCAGCGCCTGCACCGCCACGGTCCAGTCTCTGGAGAAGAGTCTGTAAATCCTGAGCTAACGCTCAGGATTGATGCGGAGACCCGCGCGGTACAATCTGGCGTCAGGTGCCGGCCGCGCTGGGTATCCGCGGACCGCGCGCACAGCTCCAGTCCGTGACATCACCGGAGGCGAAGCTCGCGATGACCGCTTCGAAGTCAAGCCGGGCCCGCAACGCCCGGGCCGCAGCTCAGG
>DAIOWL010000068.1:0-11523 GCA_036758545.1 Streptosporangiaceae bacterium
ACGCCTCGGCCAGCCGCCGCTCGGTCGGCGTCCCCGGCGCGTCGTAGTCCGTGCTGGTGTCACCGTCGAGCTCGGCGGCGAGGGCGGTCAGCTTCTTGGAATCAATCTTGCTGTTGGCGGTCAGCGGCAGGCCTTCCCGCCAGTGGAAGACCACGGGAACCATGTACCAGGGCAGTGACGCGCCCAGCCGGTCCCGCAAGACGTCCGTAGCGATCGGCTGCGGGCCCGCGTAGAACGCCACCAGGCGCTGGGCCTGGCCGGGTCCCGCCGCGACCACGACCGCGCCGTCGCGGACACCCGGCACCCGGAGCAGCGTGTTCTCGATCTCGCCGATCTCGATACGGAAGCCGCTGATCTTGACCTGGCTGTCCCGGCGGCCGAGGAACTCCAGCTTGCCGTCCGGTCGCCAGCGGCCGTAATCGCCGCCCAGGTAGAGGCGCTGGCCTTCGCGGTGGGGGTCGGTCATGTAGCACTGCCGGGTGCGCTCGGGGTCGTTGATGTAGCCGCGGCCCACGCAGACCCCGGAAAAGGCGATCAGGCCAGCCGCGCCGAGCGGCACCGGCCGCAGGTCCTCGTCCACCACGTACACGCGTACGTTGCCGACCGGGCGGCCAAGCGGGATCCGCTCGCCGTCCGGCGCCTCGTCCATGACTTCGTGGTTGGTGTCGTCCGAGGTCTCGGTCAGCCCGTACGCATTGAGCAGCCTGATCCCTGGCTGGGCCGCGAACCAGCGCTGCGCGAGCTCTCTCTTCAGGGCCTCGCCGGTCACCGACACGTACCGAAGATCCGGCAGCCCCCGGGGATTCTGGTCCAGGTAGGACAGGACCACCTCGAGATAGGACGGCACCACCTGCAAGACGTTGACCCGGCCGTCGGCGATCGTGTCGACGAACCGCGCGACGTCCAGGATCGTGTCCTGCTCGACGATCAGCGTCCGGCCGCCGACCAGCAGCGCGGAAACCAGCTGCCACATGGAGATGTCGAAGCACTGCGGTGCGGTCTGCGCGACCACCTGCCCCGCGCCGATCTCTAGGTCCTCGATCTTGGCGTACAGGTGATTGATCATGCCCGCGTGCTCGCACATCGCGCCCTTGGGCTCGCCGGTGGAGCCGCTGGTGAAGTAGATGTAGGCGAGCTGGTCGGACCCGACCTCGAGGCCGAGGTCGGTCCCGGCGTGGTCCTCGGCGTAGGCAGCCTCGGCGAACAGCGTCGTGACGTCGGGCATGCCCTCCAGGGCTGGCCCGAGCGTGGCCGTGCTGCCCGGTTCGGTCAGCACGAGCTGGCACCCGGCCCGGGTCAGCGTCCTGGCGATGCGGTCGGCCGGGAAATGCGGCTCGATGGGCAGGTACACCCCGCCGGCCTTGAAGATCGCCAGAACGGCGGCCATCCAGTCCAGGTTGCGCTCGGTCACCACGGCCACGACGCCCTCGCGGCCAAGACCCCGGGCCAGCAGGGCCCGGGCCAGCCGGTTCGCGCGGGTGTTGAGCTCGGCGTAGCTCCACTGCCGGCCCCCGCAGGTGGCCGCGATGGCATCCGGATGCACCCGTACCCGCTGCTCGAACAGCTCGTGCATCCGCCGGTCAGGGCGTGACCGGTGCGGTCCGGCCAGCCCGTCGAGCTGGAAGCCGAGTTCTTCCTGGCTCAGCAGGCTCTGCCGCCCGTGCTCGGCCTCCGGGTCGGCGGCGATCAGCGTCAGGGCGGTGAGGTGATAGCCGGCGATCCTGGCCGCCGCGTCCGCGTCCAATGCGTCGGTGCGGTACCGCAGCCGCAGCGCGAGCCGGCCGCGGTGCGGCCAGATGCTCACCCACAGCACGGTGCCCGGCGCCAGCGCGCCCTCGCCGCCCAGCGCGTCAAACACCGTCTCGAAGGCCGGCCCGCTCAGGCCGAGCTCGCCCGCCAGGTCGCCGACCGGGAAGTCCTGGTGCGCCAGCAGCTCCCACTCGGTCCGGTGGGCCTGGCGCAGCATCGCCTGCCACGAACCGGATGCGGTCTCCAGCCGGCACGGCAGCGGCACGCCGCGGATCCCGGCCAGGTAGCCGGTCACCACCTCGGACTCGCCGGACAGAGCCGCGAGCACCGTGGCGTGCGCGGCCAGCAGCACGGAGCTGAGTGGCACACGCAGCTCGGCGGCCCGCTGCCGCAGCGCGGGCAGCAGGTCGCGGGGAACCGGCGCCTCGCAGACGGCCACCCCGGGCACCGGGTCCAGGGTCCACCGCGGGATCGGGGCGAACCCGCCGCCGGTCAGCACGCCGTGCCAGAACTCGCGGTCAGAATCAACGAAGGCCTCGGCCAGGCTGATAGTCGTCATGTCACATCTCCCTCGCGGGGTTTCCCCCCCACCGCGCGTGCGGCGGGATTTCCTCGCCCTTCATCAGGAAGGAGTCGGGGGCGAGCACCGAGTGCTCTCCCATCGTCACGCCGTAATGGACCATCCCGCCGACCCCGATGGTGCAGCCGCTGCCGATCGTGGTGCGGTCGGACTTGAACGTGCCGTCCTCCTGCGAGTGGCACTGGATCTTGGTCGAGGCGTTGAGCATGACGTCATCACCGATGGTGGTCAGCGTCCGCTCGGTCATGTAGCAGCCGTCGTCAAAGACCCGCTTGCCGATCCGGACGCCAAGCCCCCGCCAGATCAGGCCCTTGAACGGCGTGCCGTCGAACATGTGCAGATACCCCTCTCCCGGTACCTTCCAGAGGCGCTCATGCCGCCAGAAATACGGGTCATATATCGAGCAGTACTTCGGCTCCAGCCGGCGCCAGCGCCTGATACCGCGTTCGAGGAGCACGAAGTAGACCGGGGTGATCAGGACGCTGACCGCGAGCAGGAACGCCATCTGCAGCTGGGCGAACCCGCCGTAGGCATCGATGGCGGCCAGCGAGAACACGGTGACGAGGAAGACGTGCAGCCAGCGGCCGAGCAGGAAGACGCCCATGGTCCGCAGGTTGTGCCAGTTCTTCGTGCGCAGCCGGCGGCGCAGCTCGTCACCCTCACGCAGATAGTCGAACGCCTGGTCGCGCTCGACCGTCCGCGGGATCTCGAAGGACGGCGAGCCGAGCAGGCCGACCCCGGTGCGGATCTCCCCGTCTAGCGGGATCATCGCCTTGGTCGCGATCAGGCAGTTGTCGCCTACCCGGCCGCCGGCCGGGTAGGCGATGTTGTTCCCGAAGAAGCTATTGGCCCCGATGTACACCGGCGAGACCCGGAACGACGAGGTCGAGAAGTCGGCGTTCATGATCGACAGGCCGTCGGCGACCATCGTGCCGCTGCCGATGATGCTCATGTACGGGGTTTCGTGCCCAACCTCCGTGCCGAAGTTCGATCCGGTCTGCTCGATCTCGCCCAGGTCGTAGCCCAGCCAGCGCAGGTAGTAGACGATGAACGAGCTGTCACCGAACAGGTGCGTGAAGAACTTCACCCCGGTCAGCCGCACGATCGCCCGGTGAATCCGGTCATGGAACCCGAACAGCGGGTAGACCGCGCTCGGCTTGACGAACAGGCCGAGCAGACGGGGCACGGTCGCCACGACGAGCAGGCCGAGGAGCACCGGGCCAAAGAACAGCAGCAGCGAGAGGACCAGCGCGTCGAAGTACAGCGAGGCGGTGGTGATCGCGCCCATGCCGGGATCCAGCACCTTGCCGAGCGTTGGCACCGCCGTCAGCAGCACGAACGCGCCCCCCTCGATCAGCGGCAGGTAGAGGAAGAACACCCAGAACAAGGTGGAGGCGCTGAACCTGAACCGGCGGAAGGTGCTGCAGGGCCTGGCTGAGACCCGCAGGTAGTTCAGGTTGGTGCGCTGGGCCGGGGACCCGTGCCAGCGCTCGCCGGTCCGCACCCGCTGGCCGCTGTGCAGCGACGAGGCGTGACCGAGCTGCGATACGTCGCCCATCGAGGTGTTGATGTCGAGGACGGTCTTCTCGCCGATGAACACGTTCCGGCCGATGGTGACGTGGCCGGTCTGGATCCAGCCCGCGTGAGCCCGGTAGCAGCCGAAGAACGATTCCTTGCGGATCACCGTGTCCGGGCCGATGGTGAGCAGGTCGGTGCACACCGGCACGTGCCGGGAGAAGATCACCGTCCCCCGCCCGACCTTGGCGCCCAGCGCCCGCAGATACCACACGTACAGCGGCGAGCCGACGGTCAGGAAGGCCAGGGGGTTCGACCTGACCAGCGTCTTGACGACCCAGAAGCGGAAGTACCCCAGGCTCCAGATGCGGATCTGCTGGGCCTTCCACCTGCCGATGAGCACCCACTTGGCCAGGATCGGGACCGTGCACAGGACGATGAAGCCCGCGCCGCCGAAGACCACCGACCTCAGGTAGACGTCCTCGTAACCCTTGGCGGCCGATATCCACTCGTACGCCCAGGCACCGATCAGCGCCGCCGCCCAGGCGTAGCACAGGAAGAACAGGAACTGCAGCGCCCCGCACATGAGGTACTGCCGGGTGCTCGCGGGCGCCGCCGCCCGGACCAGCATCGGATCTCGTGGCTGGATCAGGGTGGCTACCGCGTCCAGGTTCACCTCGGCCTCGGCCTCGGCTATCCCCAGCGACTCCGCCAGGCTCCTGATCGTCGGGTGCGCGTAGATGTCCTTCATGGACACCCTGGGCAGGCCCTCGCGTTTCCTCACCCGCGCGCAGAACTTGGCCATGACCAGCGAGTCCGCGCCCAGGTCGTCGAAGAAATGGCTATCGACGGGTACCTGCTCGGTCTTCATCACGCCGGCCAGCATCTCGGCGAGAATTCCTTCGGCGCTGGTCGCCGGCTCAGCGGTAAGGGTCCCGGCCAGACTTCCCATCACGATCTCCCGGATCAGAAGGCGTTCTGGTGCATGGCCTGGACCGGAACGTCGAACTCGCTGTTGAGAACGTCCTTGCCGTAAATGGCTTCGATCCAGTTGGTCTGATAAACGGTGTCGAGGTAGCGCTCGCCCAGATCCGGTGCGATGGCCACCGCGGTGAGGTCGGTCGCGTCGTGCCGTGACAGCCAGTCCATGGCGCCGCTGACCACCGTGCCGGTCGAGCCGCCGAACAGGAAGCCGCGCCTGGCCAGGCGGTGGCAGGCCCGGATGGTGTCGGCCTCCTCGACGCGCACCACCTCGTCCACGTACGAGTCGTCGAGCAGCGGCGGGCGGACGGTCATACCCAGCCCGGGAATCATCCGCCGGCCCGGCGACCCGCCGAATATCACCGAGCCGAAGCTGTCCACCGCGACAATCCGCACCGGGCGGTGCCACTGCTTGAAATAGCGTGCGCAACCCATCAATGTCCCCGTGGTGCCAGCCCCGACGAACAGCACGTCCAGCTGCGGGAACTGGCGGGCGATGGCAGGCGCCGTGGTGCGATAGTGCGCCCGCCAGTTGCCCTGGTTGGTGTACTGGTTGAGCCAGACGTACCTGTCGTCCGAGGCACACAGCGCGCGCACGTAGTCGAGCCGGGCGCCGAGGAACCCGCCGGCCCCGTCCGGGTCGGAGACAACGTGCACCTCGCTGCCCAGCGCCTCCATCAGCAGCCTGGTCGACAAATTGCAGCGGGAGTCGGTCACGCACAAGAACCGGTAACCCTTGCTCGCCGCGATCATGCTCAGCGCGACGCCCAGGTTCCCGGACGAGGACTCGACCAGGATCGAATGCGGTGTCAGGACTCCGTCCCGGTCGGCGGCCTCCACCATCTCCGTCGCCGCCTTGAGCTTGATCGAGCCCGCGAAGTTGAAGCCCTCGCACTTCAGGAACAGGGGGTGAGCAAAGATCGACCGAAGGTCTACATAGAGCTCTTCTTCGTTGAAAGCCTGCGGAACCGAAATAACTGACACGATGCCCTCCTCATCGATAGCGGAGCGCAAACCCCCCCGATTTCCGCGGCGAACGCGGCATCGGAACGTCTGCTGCCCACATGGCCAGAGGGGGCAAGCCGGTGCGTGATACAAGCAACCGCGGCCCCGCCGTAACCGGTGACCACAGCCCCGCAGGCCCCCGCCACCGGACCTCCCTGCCCGGCAGCAGGCCGAACCGTCGTCCCCGATCCAGACCCTGGGCGCGCCCTCCCAAGCGATCCCAAGACCCTACAGACGGGACTGGTAGGAGCAAACCACGTAAAAGCTCCCCCTCCACCCTATACACGCTTGCCCGCCCAATCGGGTTCAAACAACTAGCACCGAAAAGCCGCATCGTTCGCAGCCGTGACATACCTCAGGCGCCTCACCTGGAGTTTCCTGTATCAGCCCTGTCATGTTTTCGTCATGAAGGTGCGGCCCGTCCGCCAGGTGACCGCTCGGCCACCGCACCCGTTAGGCTCCTGCGGTGAGGGGTGATCAGTCCAGATGAACGCCAGTACTCCGCCTTCGCCGCACGTGGCGGCGCCGGGGACCGAGAGGCCGCGTCGCTTCCGCCCGAAGCTGCGCTACGAGCTCATCGGCTGCGGGCTGCACGGCCACGAGATCCTGGGCACGGACGCGGCCGCGCTGCGTCCCGAGGACGAGCTGTTCGCCCGGGACTCGGGCGGCCTGCGCTGGTACCGGTGCTTGCGCTGCGACTCCTGGCTGGCGCTCACCCCGCCGGAGCATCCCGCCAGGAAGTACCCGCCGGCCCGGGACGAGATCATGTTGCCGCTGCGTGGCAAGCCGCTGCGCGACCGCTACATCCTGCGGCTGATCGCCGTGGACCGGATGCTCCACTTCCTGGTCCTGAGCGCGCTCGCCGCCGCGGTGTTCCTGTTCGCCAGCGACCGCGCCGCGCTGAACGCGGAGTTCACCCGCATCCTCAACGACCTGCAGGGTGGAGTGGGCGGCCCGCTGTCGAACAGCAGGCACGGCATCGTGCACGACCTGCAGTACCTGTTCGCCGTCAACATCAAGAACCTGTACCTGGTCGGCGCCGCCATCGCCGCGTACGCGCTGCTGGAGGGCATCGAGGCGATCGGGCTCTGGTTCGCCAAGCGGTGGGCGGAGTACCTGACGTTCGTGGCGACAATCGTCTTTATCCCCTATGAGATCAACGAGCTGATCAAGGGCATCACCGCGCTGAAGCTGGTGGCGTTCATCATCAATGTGGCTGTTGCGGTCTATCTGCTGTACGCCAAGCGCCTGTTCGGCCTGCGCGGTGGCGGCCGGGCCGAGCGAGCCGAGCGCGAGGCGGATACCGGGTGGACCGCGATCGAGCGGGCTACGCCGAAGAGCACCCCGCAGCCCCTGTTACCGGACGCCGCTACCGAGCCCGCGTTTGCAGCCGCACGGTGCCGGGCCCGGGAGCACCCAGCGCGACGTCGTGGCGGGTGGAGCCCTCCCAGCGGCTGTCCTGGTACCGCCGCACGAACTGCAGGCTAGCCCGCCCGGCGAGATCGGACGGGGTGAGCGTGACCCCGAACAGGCCGAGTCCGAGGCCCCGCGCTTCCCGCTCGGTGATCGTGGCCGGGTCCCAGTCGTCGAACCCGTAATGCAGGGTGAACGGGCTCAGGTCCGCGACGACCAGGGTCCGCCCCGCGGGCAGCGCCTTTACCGGGCTGGACTCCCGCCAGAACCAGGTCCGCGACGCGGGCACGACCGCGCGGTACCGGTCGCCGACCAGGGCGAGGAGCTCGACCGGCTTGCCCGTCGCGGCCGCCACCGCGAGCTTGATCAGCTCGCTGTGCGCCCAGGCGAGCGGCATCGCGCTGCCGGTGGGCTGACCCGGCCACAGATTCTGGCCGGGGAGGGGGTTCGCGTCCCAGATCTGCTCGGGCAGCAGGCCGCCCCGGCCGCGCATGGCCAGCATCGCTTGCAGCTGGGTTGTCGCGTCCCCGCCGGCCAGGACGTCCAGGTGCCCTCGCTCGCCGGCTAGCAGCGGCCACGGCCGGCCGATGCCGAACTTGCGAACCGGCCAGCCGCTGCCGTCCAGCCATTCCCCGTAACCGTCGACGTCATAGCGATGGTAGGCACGCCCGCTCGGGGTGTCGGCGCCGAGCATCGCCTCGGCGATGGCCAGGGTGTCGGTGACCCGCTTGTCGGCCGGGTCGCGCAGGCCGAGCCGCGGCAGGTAGCCGAACTCCAGGCCCACCAGGGCCGCGGCGTCGACGGGCTGGGTACCCTGCGGCTGATCGTGCTCCTCGACGCGTCCGCCGCCGGGCAGCCCGATCCTGACGTAGTGCCCGTCGGTGCCGAAGGCCTGGTCGATCTCGTCGCCGGACACGAACGTGAACTCCTCCAGGCGCTCGTTCCAGTTGTCCGCCAGGGCCCGGGCGAGCGTCCGGTCCGGGCCGGTCAGCCTGGTGGCGGCGACGAGCATCGCGACGATCTCCAGGCCGATGGTGAAGGGGCTCGCGCCCGGGTTCTCCTCCCACCGGTCCACGTCGCGGCTGGACACCGGGCCGTTGCGGGCCAGGTAGCCCGCCGCCGACGTGATCGCGTTGTCGGCGCCCTCGGGCATGGGCACGCCGAGTTCGTCCAGCTTTCCCGCGAGCAGCAGCGGGAACGCGACCTCATCCAGCTGTACCGCCGCCTGCGGATCGAAGGCAGCCGGCACCCGGCTGACGAAGAAGCACCGGGGCCACGACCCGTCCTGACGCTGCCGCCCGGCCAGGTAACCGAGCGCGGTCGCGGCGTCGTCGGTGTGCCCGGCCGCCGCGAGCGCGAGCGCGGTCTCCCCGCTGTCCCGGCACCACACCATGTGGTAGCCGCCGGGGTCGTTGGCGTAGTTCCCCCACGGGATCGCCAGGCCGGCCACGTAGGCGCCGGACACGGTGTGATCGGCGTGGGTCCGCAGCACCACAGCCGACTCCCGCAGCGCGTCGGCCAGCCCGGCCAGCCCGGGCGGCCCAGCTGACCCCGCGGCCGCCAGCCGGGGCGCCCTGGGCAGGGTAAGGCCCGCCATCCAGGCCCGCCAGCCCTGGGCGAACACCGCCGCCGTCGCGTCGTAGCCGGCGTCGAGGCTCGCCTGCGCCGCGGCTCGGGCCGTGTCCTGGTGGTCGCCGAACCCCAGGGCGAGCAGCCCGGAGCCCGCCGCCAGCTCCCCGGTCAGGGCGACGACCCCGGGCCCGGCCTGACCGTAGGTCAGGGTCATCGACTGGTGGCGGCTGAAGTCGGTCCAGCCGTCCGTATCGCCGGTGTAGCCGGCTCCGGCGCGGGTGAAGCCGGGCCGGGCGAGCAGGCACAGGAAGCCGCTGCTTCCGCTGGCGAACATGGCCAGGTCCGCCGGGTCGGTCCACGCAAGGTTGTCAGCCCCGAGCGCCGCCCACTGCGGCTCGGGGGTGATCTGGCCGATGCCCAGGTGCGGGGCCAGCAACGGGTAGAGCCGCACGCCCTCACCCGCGAGTTCGTACTCGATGAGCAGCGCGTCGTGGTCCGGGTCCACCACCGGCCGCAGGGTCAGCTGGTAGGCCTGGTTCCTCCCGGTGTGCACGATGGTCGGCAGCATCAGCCCGGGCTCCGGGGTGGACAGCGTGTAGCGGCCGGCCCGCTTGACCTCCTGCCACCAGCCGGTGCCGCCGATGAGGAATCCGAGGTCCCTGACCTGGGGCTGGTCCACGGCGGGCCAGTAGATCTCGGTGAAGATCCCCTGGCCGGTCGTCGCCCACACGCGGCTGCTGCCCAGCGCGGTCATGACCAGGTCTTTCGCCCCGGACGTCCACGACTGGAGCGCCTGCGCCGACGGAAGCGGCGCCGGGCCACCGTCCATCAGGACCCCCTCAGAAGTAACGCCGATCAGGCGAGCTTAGAGGGTTTCAGGGTTTCAGCCGTCCCAGAGGGCGCCGAGGGCCGCGTCGACCTTTGTGGCCAGGGATCCGACCGCGGGCAGCACCGGCGCCAGCGGCGAGGCGGTGACACTCTCGCAGGCGGCCAGGGCCTCGTCGTCCAGGAACCGGGTCAGCTGGCCGAACCCGTGCCGGTCGTCGCGGCCGCGGCGGTGCACGTGCAGCCGCTGCGGCGCGTACAGGTACAGGTGATCGCGGGCCCGGGTGACGGCCACGTAGAACAGGCGGTGCTCCTCGGCCAGCCCGCCGGGGTCACCGAGGGCCATGTCGCTGGGGATCGCGCCGTCGACGAGGTGGGGCAGGTGCACGATCGGCCATTCGAGTCCCTTGGCGGCGTGGATGGTGGAGATGGTCAGGTAGTCCTCGTCCAGGCGGGGCGGCCCGGCCAGGTCCGACGAGGAGACCGGCGGATCCAGGGTCAGCTCGGCCAGCACGTCGTGCAGCGACGGCTGGGCCGCGGCCGCGTCGGCGAGCCGCTGCAGGTCACTGATCCGGGCCGTGGCGTCGGGGTAACGGGCCCGGATCAGCGGGTCGAGCAGCGCCAGCACCGCCGTCGCCTGTCCGCCCGCGATCTGCCCTCCCGCGACGGGCTGGGCCGCGTCGGCGAGCCGGCCGAGGGTGGCCGTCAGCGCCCGCCGGGACCGGGCCGGCGCCGACCCGACGACCTCGACGGCCGGTGCCCAGCCGTCCGGCGGACCTGCGTCGCCGCCGCCCGGGTTCAGGGCGTCGAGGATGCGGCGGGCATGCGCGGGTCCGATGCCCTCGTGCAGCCGGAGCAGCCGGAACCACGCCAGCTCGTCGGCTGGATTGACGATGATCCTGGCGGCGGCGACGAAGTCCTTGACGTGGGCGGTGTCGGTGAACCGCAGCCCGCCGAACTTCACGTACGGGACCTTCCGCGCGCTCAGCTCGATCTCCAGCATGTCGCTGTGGTGAGCGGCACGGACCAGCACCGCCTGGTCGCGCAGGGCGGCACCGTCCTCGTGCGCCTCGAGCACCCGGGCGCAGATCTCCCGCGCCTGAGTGGCCTCGTCGTGGCAGCGGACGAGCAGCGGGGCCATCCCCGGCCCGCGGTCCCCGGACAGCCTCAGGTCCAGGCCGGGTGACGACGGGCGGATGACGTTGGCCAGGCCGAGAATGCCCCGCCGGGACCGGTAGTTGCGGTCCAGCCGCACGATGTCCAGCCCCGGGTAGTCGGCGGTGAGCTGCCGCAGGTGCGCCGGGTCGGCGCCGCGGAATCCGTAGATGGCCTGGGCGTCGTCGCCCACGCAGGTCAGCTGCTTTCCATCCGGCTGCAGCAGCCGCACGATGCTGGCCTGGACGGCGTTGACGTCCTGGTACTCGTCCACCAGGACCGCGTCGAACATGCCGCGCAGGACCGGGCCCGCTGTCGGGTCGGCCAGCGCCGCCTGCCAGAGCAGCAGCAGGTCGTCGAAGTCCAGCAGGCTCCGCGCCCGCTTGCGCGCCGTGTAGGCGCGGAACAGCGCGGCCAGCTGCGCGGTGAACGGCTTGCACCACGGGAAGCCGGCCATCACCACCTCGCTGACCGGCCGCCCGGTGTTGACGCAGCGGGTGTAGATATCCGCGCACGCCGCCGCCCGCGGCGCGCGCTGTCCGGTGCCGTCAAGACCGTGGTCCGGCCGCAGCACGTCCAGCAGGTCGGTGGCGTCGCCCTGGTCCAGGATGGTGAACTGCGGCGGCAGCGAGAACGACTCCGCGTGCTGCCGGATGATCTTGTGCGCGATGGCGTGGAAGGTCCCGCCGCAGATCCGGCCGGACCCTTGAATCCCTTGAATCCCTTGA
>DAIOWL010000068.1:11623-14221 GCA_036758545.1 Streptosporangiaceae bacterium
GAGCCGTCGAACCACGCCGCGGCCCGGGCGAGCATGTCGCTGGCGGCGCGGCGGGTGAAGGTCAGCAGCAGGATCCGGCTGGCCGGCACCCCCTGGCTGCCGTGCAGCCACGCCGCCCGCGCGACCAGCGTCCTGGTCTTCCCGGTGCCCGCCCCGGCCAGCACCAGCAGCGGACCGCCGTGCTGCGTGGCCGCCCGCCGCTGCTGCTCGTTGAGCCCGTCGAGCACCGCGTTCTCATCGAACATGCATATGAACATAACCAGGCGGACCGCCGCAGACCCGTACGCCGCGCCGGCTACGTTTTGAGTCGCCGCGGCCCGGGCATCCGACGCTCGTGACGGACAGCGATAACGACCCGGGTCCGCAGCCGTCGCGCATCGACAAGCGCTGGTACTTCGCGCTGATGGCGACGTGCATCGGCTTGTTCGTGCTCTCCTGGGCGCTGATCGACCGGTACTCGACGCTCGCGGCCGTGATCGTCTCGGCGGTAGCCGTGGTCATCCCGCCGTTCGCGGTGATCGTCGCGAACGTGGCCAGCGCCACCGACCGCCGTAAGTAACCCGCCAAATACCGTAGTTCTACGGTATCCGGCTCGTGTGGGCCCGCCTTACCGTCTCCTCATAGCGCACAGTGCCAACGACAAGGGGAGGCAGTTATGGCCGGCAAGGCAGTGATCAGCCTGACTACGGGTCTGGAGGATCCGGAGAAGGTGACGGTGGCGTTCCTGGTCGCGGTGGGAGCGGCCGAGGCGGGGCGCCCGACGTTGATGTTCCAGGCCAAGGAGGCGGTCCGGCTGGCGCTGGCCGGGGTGGCGACCGGGGTGGCCTGCGACGGCTGCCCGCCGCTGCCGGACCTGCTGGCCCGGTACGAAAAGGCCGGGGGCAGCTTCATGGTCTGCCCGGTGTGCTTCAACGCCAAGCAGCTGGACAAGGGCGATCTGATCCCGAACGCCGAGCTGGCCGGCAGCGTCCAGCTGTGGGAGTGGATCGGTGACGAGGGCGCGACCACCTTCAGTTACTGACGGTCAGGCCACCGCCTGCCACGCCTGGTAGCCGCCGATGAGATCGGATACGTCGGCGAACCCCGAGGCGCGCAGCAGGCTGGCCGCGATGGAAGACCGGTAGCCGCCGGCACAGTACGTGACGACCGGGCGAGCCGGGTCGAGCTCGCCCGTCCGGTCCCGCAGCTGGCCCAGCGGGATGTGCACGCTGTCCTCGATGCAGCCCATCTCCCGTTCGCCCGGGCCGCGCACGTCCAGCAGCACCAGGCCCGGAACGGCGGCGCGGGCGTCGGCCAGCTGGCTGGCGGTCAGGCGGCTGGCGGTGCCGGCGGCCTCGGGGTGCTTGACGAAGGCGGACTCCGGCTGGTCGAGGGCCCCGACGACGGAGTCCAGGCCCACCCGGGCCAGGCGCAGCCGTGTGTCGCGGGCGCGGCCGGGGTCGCACACGACGACGATGTCGCCGCCGACGACCTGCGCGGCGTACTCGGCGAAGCGGCCGTCGAGGCCGACGTTGACCGAGCCGCGCAGGTGCCCGCGGGCGAACTCCTCGGGGGAGCGGACGTCGAGCACGGCCGCGCCCTCCGCGGCCAGCCGCAGCACCTGGTCCAGGGTCAGCAGCGGCGGCTCTTCGACGTCCGCGAGCTGATGCGATTCCCGGTTGAGCTCGGCCACCCGGGCGAAGTAGCCGGGCTGAGGCGGCTGTCCCTCGGTGACCGCGGCCACGAAGTCCTCGGCCGAGCCCAGCCGCAGCGCGTAGTTGCTGCGACGCTGCTCGCCGATGGTCGACGCCTTCTCGGTGGACAGGTTCTTGCCGCACGCGGACCCCGCCCCGTGGGCCGGGTACACCCGGGTGGCGTCCGGCAGGGTCAGCAGGCTGGTGTGCAGCGACCGGTACAGCTGGCGGGCCATGAACTCCGGGCTCAGTCCCTGCCCGCCCTGCAGGTCCGGACGGCCGACGTCCCCGATGAACAAGGTGTCGCCGGTCAGCACGCCGTACGGCGCGTCCGCGCCGGGTGACTCCCACACCACGATGCAGACCGACTCGGGTGTGTGCCCGGGGGTGGCCCGGAACTCCAGGCTGACCTGGCCGAGCTGGATGCGCTCGCCGTCGGCCACCTTGCGGTGCGGGAAGTGCAGGTCGGCGGCCTCCCCGTAGACGATGGTGGCGCCGGTCGCGGCGGCCAGCTCCAGGTGCCCGGAGAGGAAATCGGCGTGCACGTGCGTCTCGACGACGTAGTCGATGCTGAGCCCGCTGGCGGCCGCGTCATCCAGGTAATCCTGGACGTCCCGCCGGGGGTCCACCACGGCCGCGCGCCCGGTAGTCTCGTCGCCGATCAGATAAGAAGCCTGGGACAGGCAGTCGAGGTAGTACTGGACGAACCTCACAACCACCCCCTGCGGCGCCTGGCCAGCTGATCTTGGCCGGGACTTCATGGTAGCCCGTCGGCCCCCTGCAAACGAGGGGTTGGCACGTGGTGGACCTGGGAGAACTCAGGCGATCTCGCCTCGATGCCCGGCACCGCCATCACATCTAACCCGCCGTGTTGATCCCAGTGTGTACGCCCCGCCCCGCTGCGCCACCGGCCACCAGGACCGGG
>DAIOWL010000069.1:0-3457 GCA_036758545.1 Streptosporangiaceae bacterium
GTGGGCCGCGTCTGCTGCAGGCCCAGCAGCGCGTCGGGGTCCACCGGGTAGGCGCGGTGGGCCGGCAGCATGTTGACCGCGACGTTGCGGGCGATGGTCAGCAGCCACGCGGCCACGGCTCCCCTCCGGGCGTCGTAGGCGGCGGCGTGCCGCCACGCCCGGACGAACGCCTCCTGGGCTGCCTCTTCGGCTGCCTGGCGATCCTGCAAGATCGACAGCGTCATCCCGAAGACCCGGCGCTGAAAGCGGTCCACGAACGCGGCTGCGGCATCGGGATCTCCCGAGCCCAGCCCCGTGAGCAAGGCTTCGTCTGACAACGTCCGCACCACGGATCCCGTCCCGGCCATTTCACGGTACTACCGGCCCCGCGGCCCCGCGGGATTGCCCGCTCCCGTCTTTTCTGCGGAAAGACGGGAGCAGGTGACGGCTGCTCAATAGCCTCCGCCCGAGTAGCCGCCCGAGGTTCCCCCACCCGACGTGCCGGGAGCGTACGGGCCGTTCACGCCTGAAGTCCCGTTCTGGCCGGACCCGGCCGGCGAGGAGCCGAACGCGTCGGCCTGTGCCAGCACGCCGGCCAGGGTCAGCGCGGCCGCGACCACCGCAGCCGCGACGGCGACGCCGGGGGACCTGGTCAGGGCCCGCACCGGACCGTGGTCCCGGACCAGCAGCACCACCGCGCCGACGACGATCACGGCTTCCAGGGCCGTGGCCAGCGCGTCGGGGAACCCGACGGGCAGCGTGATGCCAGCGTAGTCGCCCAGGGGAAGGCCGACGGTCCTGGACACCACCCACGTGGCCACCACCACCAGGTTGCCCGCGGCGCCGACCGCCAGCCACCACCGGGGAGCCTCGGCCATGGAGACCACGCCCCAGACCAGCTGGGCCGCGGCAACGATCGAAAAGAACGCCAGGTTCTGGGTACTTCCGCGCCCGACGGTCGCCGCTGCGGCGACGTTGATCGCGCCGGCGGCCACGCTGGCCAGCGCGATCGCGGACAGCACCCGGGCGCGGTCCCGGTCCGGGTCCGCCCTCGGGCCGCTGGCCGGCACCGGGCGCGACACAGGCCTGGTCAGTCTCCACCAGATCTCCGCTGACATTTCTCCGCCTCCTTGTCCTCCTGCTGGATTCCAGCCCCGGCAGGTACTACCGGCGGGACGGCGATCCGGGATTTCCGCGCCCGAGCCACCGCAATCAATCAAGTCATCTTGATTGATCTAACTGGATTGATGTATCGTGCCGTTGATGGAGGAACCGACGCTCGGCCGGGATTCTGGTCCGCCGGGGTTCTTGCAGCTGGCAGGGCACCCGGTGCGTTGGCGGCTGCTGCGCGAGCTGGCTCGCAGCGACCGCCAGGTCCGCGAGCTGACCAGCCTGACCGGACATCCGCAGAGCCTGGTGTCCTACCACCTGGCCCGGCTGCGGGCCGCGCAGCTGGTATCGGCGCGGCGCAGCTCGGCGGACGGCCGCGACGCCTACTACACCGTGGACCTTGCCCGCTGCGGGGAGTTGCTGGTCGCGGCGGGCGGAGCATTGCACCCGGCGCTCGGGGCGGGCCGGCCCCAGCCGGCCGCGCCCCGGGCCCCTGAGCGGGTGCTGTTCTTGTGTACCGGCAACGGCTCGCGTTCCCAGCTGGCCGAGGCGCTGGCGCAGCGGCGTTCCGGCGGGCTGGTGCAGGCGTTCAGCGCGGGCAGCCACCCCCGGTCGCTGCACCCGAACACGGTCCGGGTCCTGGCCGAGCACGGGATCGACGTCCGGGGGCGGGCCGCCAAGCACCTGAGCGTGTTCGCCGCGGACCGGTTCGGCTACGTGATCACCTTGTGCGACCGGGTCCGCGAGGTCTGTCCGGAGTTCCCCGGCCATCCCCGGCACATCCACTGGAGCATTCCCGACCCGGCCACGGCCGGCGACACCGACGAGGCGAGCTACCCGGCCTTCCAGGCCACGGCGGCTGAACTCGACGCCCGGATCGGCTTCCTGCTCGCCGTGATCGCCGCCACGCCGGCCCGTTCAGCCCACCAGGAGGCGTGATGACAAGCCCGCACGACATGGTGAACGTCCGCTACATGGTCGATGACGTCCAGGCGGCCGTCGACTTCTACACCGGCCACCTCGGCTTCGCCCTGCGGTCCACCGCGGCACCCGCGTTCGCCGACGTCAGCCGGGGTAACCTGCGGCTGCTGCTGGCCGGCCCGGCCAGCTCCGCCGGCCGGCCGATGCCCGACGGGCGCACGCCCGGGCCGGGCGGCTGGAACCGCATCCACTTCATCGTCGGCGACATCGAGGCGGAGGTCGCCCGGCTGCGCGCCGAAGGGGTAAGTTTCCGCAACGAGATCGTCACTGGCCCCGGCGGGAAGCAGATCCTGGCCGAGGACCCCTCCGGCAACGTCGTCGAGCTGTTCCAGCCCGCTGCCTCGCGATCCTAGGCATCCCCGTGAGCCTGCCCGGGGAGGCCGCCGGCCACCCGGAGCCAGCCCCGCCGCCCGCCCCCGCGCCGGCGCGGGTGTCGCTGGCCACGGTGCTGCGGGAATGGGGCCGGATCGGCTGCATCGGGTTCGGCGGCCCGCCCACCCACATCAAGCTGCTGCGCGAGCTGTGCGTCGAGCGGAAAAAGTGGATAGACCCGCGGGAATTCGAGGACGCGATCGCGGCCTGCAACCTGCTGCCGGGCCCGGCCTCCACCCAGCTGGCGATCTTCTGCGCCTGGCGGGTCCGCGGCCGCCCCGGCGCGCTGGCCGGCGGGCCGGCGTTCATCGTGCCCGGGCTGATCGTGATCCTGGCCCTGTCAGCACTGTTCCTGGCGGGCTCCCCGCCGCCGTGGGTACTCGGCGCCGGGGCCGGCGCCGGGGCGGCCGTCCCGGCGGTCGCCGTGCAGGCGGGCTGGTCGCTACTCGGCGCGAGCTGGCGGGGACGCGAGCACACGGTGCGCTGGGTGGCGTACCTGCTGGCCGGGGCGGCCGCAGCCGCCACGATCGGGGAGTGGCTGGCGCTGGTCCTGCTGGGCTGCGGCGTGATCGAGCTGGCCGCACGGCGTCCGCGCCATGTCCCGGGCGGCGGCCGGGACGGCGGGCCACGCGGCATCATCGCCCTGCCGGTGCTGGCGGCGGGCGCGATCACCGGCGGGGTACTGGCGTCGGTGGCGTGGGTGGCGGTCAAGGTCGGTGCCCTGTCCTACGGCGGCGGTTTCGTGATCATCCCGCTGATGCAGTCGGACGCGGTGAACCGCTATCACTGGATGACCGCGGCGCAGTTCCTCAACGCCGTCGCGCTCGGCCAGATCACTCCCGGCCCGGTCGTGCAGACCGTCGCTGTCGTCGGCTCGGGCCCCGCGGGTATGGCCGCGGCCCAACAGCTCCGGCGCGCCGGCCACGCCGTGACGCTCTTCGAGCGCGACGAGGCGATCGGCGGCCTCGTGCGCTTCGGCGTGCCGGACTTCAAGATCGAGAAGTGGGTCATCGAG
>DAIOWL010000069.1:3467-14217 GCA_036758545.1 Streptosporangiaceae bacterium
GGCGGTCGTCGGCTACGCCGCCGCCGGCCTGGCCGGGGGCGTCCTGGCCTCGGTGGTCGCCTTCACGCCGTCGTTCAGCTTCGTGCTGCTCGGCGCTCACCGCTTCGACCGCCTGCGCGGCGATCCCCGGGCCCGCGCCTTCCTCGGCGGGGCCGGGCCCGCCGCGATCGGGGCCATCCTGGGCTCGGCCATCCCCCTGACCCGCGCGCTCACCCAGCCGTGGCAATACGCCGTCCTGGGGGCCGCGCTGGTCCTCATGCTCGCGTTGCGCCGCGGCGTTGTCCTCACCCTGATAGCCGCAGGTGCGGTCGGGACGCTCATCGCCCTGGCCGGCGGTCCGCTGCCGCACTGATTAGCTCCGCTGCGGATGAGAGCGGACGGCCGGGACCAGCGCCACCGCTATCACCATCGCGACCACCGCGCAGGCCGCTCCTACGGTGAAGGCGCGGGCGAAGTCGTGGCTGCCGAGACGGGCCGTGACCAGGCCGGCCCCCGCGGCGCTGGACAGGACGGCGACGCCGGCCGCGCCGCCTAGTTCGTGGAACGTGTTGACCAGGGCTGATCGCAGGCCGCCTTCGGCCGGGCCGGCATCGGCGAGCGAGGCGGTGAAGGCGGTGACGAACGTCGCTCCGATCCCGAGGGCAGCGACGCTCAGCCCCGTCACCATCTGCGCGGGCTGCGGCCAGCCGGCCGCGACGGCGTATCCGGCGGCCGCCAGGGCGAGGCCGGTGACCGCGACGACCCGGGCGTTGACCCGGACCAGCAGCTGACTGCCGGCCTGCGCCCCGGTGATCGTCGCCACGGCTATCGGCAGGAAGACCAGGCCCACGTGCAGCGCGCTGTAGCCGTGTGCGTGCTGCAGCGCGAAGGAGCCCAGGAAGAACCCGCCGACCAGCAGCCCGGTGGCGGCCAGCATGAGGAAACTGCCGCCCAGCACCGCCCGCCGGCGGAGCAGGCCGACGGTGAGCAGCGGTCGGCGGACCCGGCGTTCGAGCAGCGCGAAGACTGTCCAGATCGCGACGGCGAGCACGAGCGGGAGCACCGTGGGAGCGGCGGCCCAGCCGTGGCTGCCGACGTTGATCAGACCGTAGATGGCGGCGGCGGTTCCGGCGGTGACCAGCATCGCGCCCGGCACGTCCAGGCCTCGCTCCCCCGCCTGAGACGGCTGCCGGGCGGGCACGGCCAGCGGGATCGCGATGAGCAGGGCGACGCCGATCGGCACGTTGATGGTGAACACCCACCGCCAGCCCGCTTCGGAGGTGAGGATGCCGCCCAGGACGACACCCAGCGCCGACCCGACGCCGGCCAGGGCCGACCATACGCCGAGCGCCTTGCCGCGGTCGGCGCCGGCGAACAGCGTCATCACCGCGGCCAGCGCCGCGGGCGACATCAGCGCCGCGCCGACGCCCTGCAGCGACCGCCCGGCGAGCAGCGTCGCGGCGTCGCCGGACAGCCCGCACAGCAGCGACGCCGCGGTGAACAGGGCCAGGCCGCCCAGGGTCATCCGCCGGGCGCCGAACAGGTCGGCGATCCGGCCGCCGAGCAGCATCAGGCCGCCGAAGAACACGGTGTAGATCGTCATCACCCACGGCAGCTCGCCGCGCTGCAGGTGCAGGGCGACGCCGATATCCGGCAGCGCCACGTTCACCACCGTGATGTCCAGGATGAGCATCAGCTGCGCGGACGCGAGCAGGGCCAGCGCCACCCAGCGGGATGGGAGGTAGGACTGCGAGCCGCGCTTACCCGAAGCACGCGGCATGGTTGACGTCATGGGAACTCCCCCGTTCCGATAACTTGAACTGCCATGTACGAGTTATAGGCCCTACACTAACTCATACACGACTGTTCAAGAAAGGGGATTTCGGCGATGGCGGCTCCGAGAGCCCAGCGGGCCGACGCCCGGCGCAACATCGCCGCGATCCTCGACGCGGCCACCGAGTGCCTGGCCCGCGACCCCGAGATGAGCATCGCCGACATCGCCGCGGCCGCCGGCGTCGGCCGGATCACCCTCTACGGCCACTTCAGGACCCGCGCCGATCTCGTCGACGCCGTCCTGGTCCGGACGGTGCAGCGGGCCCACGCGATCCTGGACGCCACCGACACCTCCGGCGACCCGGCCGAGGCGCTGGCGCGGCTGGTCGCGTCGTCGTGGCAGCTCGTGCACCAGTTCCGCAACATCCTGCTGGCCGCGCAGCGCGAACTCCCGGCCGAGCGCATCCGCGGTGTCCATGACCGGATCCTGCGCCGCGTGCAGTCCCTGATCGAGCAGGGCCAGCGCGCCGGGGCCTTCCGCCGCGACATGCCGCGGCAATGGCTGATCACCACCGCCTACAGCCTCATGCACGCCGCCGCCGAGGACACCGCCGCCGGGCGGCTCGACGCCGGGGACGCGCCCGGCCTGATCACCGCCACCCTGCTCGCGGCGTTCAGCCCGCAGGAGAGCGGGTGACCCGGCCCGTTCGGCATGAAAATATTCCGAACGGACCGTGGCGCGTGCCTTAGCCGCCGAGACCCTGCCGTCCCCGCCGCGCCTGGCAGACAGCGGAACGACAGCGGCGTACGCCAGCCTCGGAGGGTCCGCTGCCGACCCTGGAGAGGCTATGGCTGTGATCGCGCTGCACGTGCCCGGCATGACGTGCCGGCATCGGATCCGGATCGTGACCGCGCGGCTTCGTGATATGCCCGGGGTCATCATGGTGACGGCGGATGCGGTCGCCGCGCAGGTGGTCGTGCACGGTGAGGTGTCGGAGGACCAGGTGCGGGCCGTGCTGGCCGGGGTGATGTTCCCGGTGGACGGCGGATGTGACGGCGGCGAGGCCCCGGGCGGCTAGGAGGGGGTGCCGATGCCCATGTCGGCGCCTCGACGCGCGGCGGAGTCGTACCGGTGGTCGCCGAGGGCGGCCCGGGCCGCTGCCTCGGCGCGGCCGGCCGCCGCCTGCTCACCTGGTGCCGGCGGCCGGTCGTAGGTGGCGCGCAGCCAGGTGGCTCGCCCGAGCAGCACGGCTGCCTGGTAGGCATCGCTGTCGGCCATGGATGCGCGGGCGAGCCCTTCCAGGCCGGCCGCCAGGAGCCCGACCTCGCCGGCGGCCTCGCCGATGGTGACCAGCCGCTGGTAGCCGGCGCGGGCCGCGGCGGCATCGCCGGCGGCCTCGTCACATCCGGCGGCTCCGGCCAGCGCCTGTCCCGCGGCCAGCGGCACCCCGAGCTTCTCCAGGGCACGGCACGCGCTGTCGAACAGGGGCCGGGTGGTGGCGTGGTCGCCGTTCTGCTGGGCGATGATGGCGGCGCCGTAGGTGGCCAGTACCTTCCCGGCGTCGTCACCGACCTGGTCGGAAACCGTGCCGGCGCGGATGAAGCAGGCGGAGGCCTCGTCGACCCGGCCGAGGGCTAGCAGCGTGAGCCCGAGATCTGCGGTGGCCCACTGCACGGTGTTGTATACCCCGGCGCTGTCCGCTACGTCGATGGCTTCCTGGTAGACGCTGACGGCCTCGGCGTGCCGGCCGAAACGCGCCAGGCCCCAGCCGCGGTGGTACAGCACGGCGGACAACCCCCAGCCGCCGCCGAGACGCCGGAACATGCTGATGGCCTTCTCGGCGGATTCCTGCGCGCCGGCCTCGTCGCCGCGCTTGGTCAGGGTCTCCATCCGCACGAACGCGGCTACCGCCTGACCCCACTGGTCGCCCAGCGCGGCGAACTCCCGGTCAGCCTCAGCGAGCAGCGCCGCCGCGTCGTGGCGGGGGTCCGCGCCGACGCCTTCCACGGCGAGCAGAAGCCTGGAGAACGCGGCGCGGGGCCGGTCCCCGACGGACTCGAAGATGTCCAGGCTGTTGTGCGCGGCGGCGGCGCACTGCTCGCTGGGGTGCACGATGCAGGCCCGGGGGCGCTCCACGAGCGACACCGCCTGCATCGCGCGGGCTCGGGCGGCCGGCGACCCGCCGCGCAGCGACATCACACGGCGCAGCGTGTCGCGGCCCTCGAGGTGCCGGCCCATGTGCCAGTACAGGCCGAGCGATCCTGCTAGCCGCAGGGCCTGGTCGGTGTGGCCGTCTGTCGTGGTGAGCCACGCCAGCGCGGCACGCACGTTCGCGTGTTCTTCGTTGAGAGCCTGGGTCCACCGCATTGGCGCCGAGCTGCGCAGGCCGGTCTCGGCTCGCTCGCCGAGGGCGAGGTAGAACTCCGCGTGCGCGGCCTGCAGCGCGTCTTGGTCTCCGGCGAGTTCGAGCTTGCCGGCGGCGTACTGACGCAGCGTCTCCAGCATCCGGTACCGGGTGTGGCCGGCGACGCGCTCCGCGGCTACCAGCGACTGCCGCACCAGCCGGTCCAGGAGGTCGAGCACGGCCGCGGGCGGCAGGTCGGGCCCGGTCACGACGTGCTCGGCGGCGTCCAGGGTCCAGCCGCCGCGGAACACGGCGAGCCTGCGGAACAGCAGCTGCTCAGGGGCGGTGAGCAGGTCGTGGCTCCAGTCGACGGTGGCGCGCAGGGTCTGCTGGCGGGCGTCGGCGGTACGGCTGCCGGTGGTCAGGACGGCGAACCGGTCCACGACGCGGTCGGCGAGCTCGGCCGGGCTGAGGCTGGCCAGCCGGGCCGCGGCCAGTTCCAGGGCTAGGGGGATGCCGTCGAGGCGCTGACAGATGGTGCCGATGGCGGTGAGCGTCTCCGCGTCGACCACCAGATCGGGGGTGGCGGCGCGGGCCCGGTCGAGAAACAGCTCGGCGGCTGCGAAGGCAGCGATGTCACCGGGCGGTGTCCCGGGTGCCGGCACGGGCAGCGGCACAACCGGTAGCTGCGCCTCGCCGGGCACGGCGAGCGCCTCCCGGCTCGTCGCGATGATCCGTACGTCGGCGCACCGGCTCAGGACGGCCTCGGCCAGCGCGGCCACCGGTTCGATGAGGTGCTCGCAGTTGTCGAGCACCAGGAGCGCGTTCCGCGTCCTGAGGTGACCGATGAGCACGTCGCGGGGCCGGTGGGCGGCGGTACCGCCTTCGATGTTGACGCCGAGCGCATCGGCGACCGCGGATGCGAGCATGTCACCTTCGGTGACCGCGGCCAGCCGCACGAAGGCGGCGCCGTCGCTGAACCGGTCCGCTGATGCGCGGGCGGCTTCAATCCCCAGCGCTGTTTTCCCGGCTCCGCCCGGGCCGGCCAGGGTCACCAGCCGGGAGCTGCCGAGCAGCTGCTGGGTCCGCCGCAGCTCGGATGTGCGTCCGACGAACGAGGTGGACCGCAACGGCAGGTTCCCCGGGTGACGGGGGCGGTGCTGCGGTCCGCTCCGCTGACGCGGGAGAGCCGACGCGGCCGACGCCGGGGTGATCGCCGGGTCCTGGCGAAGGATCTGCTCCATGACGGCGCGCAGGTCCCGCGATGGGTCGATGCCGAGTTCGTCGGCCAGGACGATCCGGGTGCGGGTGAACACCTCCAGCGCTTCGGCCTGACGCCCGGCGTTGAACAGGGCAGTCATCAGCTGACCCACGAGCCGCTCCCGGGTCGGTGCCGACGCCACGATGGGCTGCAGGTCGGCGACGACCTGCTCATACAGGCCCAGTGTGAGCATCCGCTCGGCGCGTTCACCGACCGCAGCCAGGTGCAGCTCGGTCAGCCGGGCCGCCGGGACTATAGTCCATGCCTCACCTGGGAAGTCCGCCAGCGGCTCGCCGCGCCACAGGCTCAGCGCCTCGTCGTAAGCGTCGATAGCCTGATCTGCTTCGCCGCTGCGCCGGGCGCCGTCGATGAGGCGGGCGAACCGGCACACGTCCACCTCGTCAGGGTCAGCGTCGAGCCGGTAGCCGGCTCCGTCGCGGCGCACCCGGTCGGCTGCGCCCAGCTCGCTGAGCGCCCGGCGCAGCTTTGATACGCGCAACTGGAGCGCGTTGGCGGGGTCGCGCGGGAGGTCGCCGGGGTTCCACAGCGCGTCGATGAGGGTGGTGATCGTTAGGACCTCGCCGGGCGACAGGGCGAGCATGGCGAGCAGCGCTCGTTCCCCGTGGCCGGCGACAAGCTGCGGCGTCGTGTCGGTGCGAGCCTCGATAGGCCCGAGCAACCGGAACTCCATCGCATCAACTCAACCCGTGGGCGGCACATGCCGTCAACCCATGGTCGCAACCTGGGTGAACCCTGGCAAGCGGGCCGACCGCGCGCAGCCCGGCCGCGCCGCGTGACGCCTCACGGTCGCCAGCCGCTCTGTCCGGGAGCTGTCCGCGCATGTCCGGCGCCGAGGTCTCAGGACAGCGGCACGACAGGCCCGCGGGTCACCGTGGACCTAGGACGTCCCATTCCGGACCGGTCCCACCGGCCGCGCGGACGACACGACAGCCGAAGGGATCTCCCATGCATACTTCTGACCCGGAAACCCTGTTCACGACCGAGACGGCGGGACTGCCGGAGGTGATACGCCCGAGCGTGACCCGGCTCCGCGACGGCGACCGGCTTGACCTGCGGATCGGCCCGGTGCTCAAGCACCTCGGCGTGGCTGAGTTGCGGATGCTGGCCTACAACGGGTCGATTCCCGGCCCGGTCCTGCACGTCGATCAGGGGTCGCAGATCACCGTGCAGGTGCGCAACGACGGCGACGTCGAGGCGACCGTGCACTGGCACGGGCTGCGGCTGGAGAACCGCTATGACGGCGTCCCGGACGAGACCCAGGCGCCGATCCCGATCGGCGGGACGTACACCTGCCAGCTCCAGTTCCCCGACCCCGGCATCTACTGGTACCACCCGCACATCCGGGAGGATTTCGGCCTGGAGATGGGCCTCTACGGCACGATCGTGGTCGAGCCCGCCGACCCGTCGTACTGGCCGGCGGCCGACCGGCAGCTCACCGTGACCCTGGACGACCTGCTCGTCGAGGACGGCCGGATCGCGCCGTTCCGCCAGTCGGGGCCGAACTACGTGGCCATGGGCCGGTACGGCAACGTGATGCTGATCAACGGCGAGACCGGGTTCGCCGGCCAGGCGGCGGTGGGTGAGGTCGTGCGCTTGTATCTGGTCAACACCGCGAACACGCGGATCTTTAACTTCGCCGTCCGCGGCGCCCGCGCCAAGCTGGTCGGCAGTGACAGCGGCCGCTACGAGCGCGAGATGTTCGCGGACGAGGTGCTGCTGGCTCCTTCGGAGCGGGCGGTCCTCGACGTGCTGTTCGACACCCCTGGCGAGGTGCGGCTCGAGCACCGCACCCCGGGCCACACCTATGACCTTGGCGCATTCACGGTGTCCGGCGCGGTGGCAGGTGAGGCCGCCGGGTCGTCCGGGGAGCTGCGCACCGACCCCGAGCTCACCGCCGTGCATCAGTCGATCGCCCGCGACCTGGACCGGCCGCCCGACAAGGTGCTCGCGTTCTACTCCCTGATGCCGCTGCTCTACGGTGACGGCGACACGCAGGCGTCGGCCTACGCCTGCCCGATGCACCCCGAGATCACCGCGACCGAGCCGGAGACCTGCCCCAAGTGCGGCATGAAGCTCGTGCCCGCCGATGCTGCGGGGATGACCGCTGGGGAGCCGCCCGAGAGTGCGGAGCACAGCCATGACCACGACACCGGTGACGGGCTGGAATGGGAGGACCTGATGCCGGAGATCAACCGGGCATCGGACTCCGGCAACATGATCTGGCAGCTCATCGACCGCCAGACCGGCGCGGTGAACGGGGACATCAACTGGGCGTTCACCGTCGGCGACCAGGTCAAGATCCGGCTAGTCAACGAGATGGACGCCGACCACCCGATGCACCACCCGTTCCACGTCCACGGCGCCGGGCGCTTCCTGGTCTTGTCCCGGGACGGCCAGCCTGAGGCCAACCTGGCATGGAAGGACACCGTACTGCTGCGCAGCGGCGAGACCGTCGACATCTTGCTGGACGTCTCCAACCCGGGGCGGTGGATGGCGCACTGCCACATCGCCGAGCACAACCAGAGCGGCATGATGTTCAGCTTCACCGTCGCCCGTCCCAGCGAGCCGGTCCGATGAGGCCCCGGACGGCAGGGCCTGCCCTGGATGTGCTGGTGATCGGCGGCGGCCAGGCCGGCCTGGCGATGGGCTACCACCTGGCGCAGCGCGGACTGCGTTTTGAGATCGTCGACGCCGGCGCCGAGATCGGCACCGCGTGGCGGTCGCGGTGGGACTCGCTGCGGCTGTTCACCTCGGGCCGCTACGACAACCTGCCGGGTATGCCCTTCCCCGCCGCACCGGGTACTTACCCGGGCAAGGACGACGTCGCGCACTACCTGCAGGCCTACGCGGCCAGGTTCAAGCTGCCGGTCCGGCTCAGCACGAACGTGGAATCGCTCACCAGAAGCGACGGCGGCTACCTCGCCAAAGCGGGGGCGGACATTGTGGAGGCCCGGCAGGTCGTGATCGCCACCGGGCCCTTCCAGGTGCCGTTCATCCCGCCGATCGCCAGCGGGCTCGATCCCGGCATGCACCAGGTCCACAGCGCGCACTACCGTCGCCCGGAAACCGTCCCGTCGGGAAGAGTTCTGGTAGTAGGTGCCGCGAACTCCGGGTGCCAGATCGCCCGGGAACTCTCGGCGACCCACCGCGTGGAGCTCTCAGCCGGCCACCGGCTCCCGGTGATCCCCCAGCGGCCGCTGGGCCGCGACATCTGGACATGGGCAACCGCGCTGCGGCTGGACCGGGTGACTTCCGGCTCGCGGCTCGGACGGCGGCTGGCCGGGCGGGACCAGGTGATCGGGGCCGGGCCGCGGCAGCTCACCCGCCGCCACGGTATACGGATCCGGCCCCTGGCGACCAAGACGGGCGGACGGACGGTGACCTTTTCCGACGGCAGCGCCGCGGACTTCGACGCCGTGGTATGGGCGACCGGGTTCAGGGCAGACCACACCTGGATCGACATCCCCGACGTCCACGACCAGCAGGGACACATCCTGCACACACGCGGCGTGACGCCGTCGCCGGGCCTGTACATGCTCGGCCTGACCTGGCAGCACACCCGCGGCTCTGCCCTGCTTGGCTGGGTCGGCGCGGACGCGGCGTTCCTCGCCGAGCAGATAGCGACTGCGAACTCATAAAGAGCCGATGCCGTCGGAACCTGGCATTTTGACCAGGGCGAGCGGCCACGAAGACAGCGAATGTAGCCATGCCGGCTACCTCATGCCGGATGGCGGCTGCCCTCGGAAGCCTGACGAAAGGAGATGTCATGACTGGGACGGCGACAGGTCTCGGAACATTCAGCTGGGTCGATCGCACCGGAGGACAGTTGTCTGCAGCCGAGCGCCGCTCGCTGCTTCGCCCGCTCGCGCAGGCCCTCGCCGTCAACGCGGCCGGCCGCCTGACGATGCTGGTCAAGCTCAACTCCGGGCGCCGCGCGCAGGTCGTGCCCGCGCAATTGCTGCCGCCAAGGTCGGCGCTGACCCGCGCCGCCGAGGTGCAGGCGGACCGCCGGCTGAGCCCGGCGCTGCTCAACCACTCGTACCGCACCTTCGCCTTCGGCGCCGCCCTGGGCGCGCTGGAGAACCTGGTGTTCGACCGTGAGCTGCTGTTCGCCGCCGCGCTGCTGCACGACGTCGGACTGCCCACTGCTGTCCGCCAGGTCGACTTCACCCTGGGCAGCGCCCGGGTGGCCCGTGACGTCGCCGAGGACGTCGGACTGTCCTCGGCCGCGACGGAAACGATCCAGTCGGCGATCACGCTGCACCACAGTCCGAACGTGACCGTGGCCGCCGGCCCGGTCGCCTACCTGCTGTCAGCGGGCGCGGCGGTCGACGTCGTCGGCCTCCGCTCCTGGCGGCTGCCGCCGGAGCTGCTCGCCTCGGTCGTGGCCCAGCATCCGCGGCTCGGTTTCAAGCGCGAGTTTTCCGCCGCGTTCCGCACCGAGGCGGCCCGCGTCCCGGACGGCCGCGCGAGGTTCCTGCGCAGTTACGGGGCGTTCGACCTGGCGATCAAGCTCGCCCCGTTTCCGGCGAGCGGCGGCGGACCCGGTCACGGTATGCGCGGGCCAGCACGCTCACGTGACCCGGTCCGCCGTTGCACTCGACGACGGTCAGGCCCTGGTCCTCGACGAGACGAGGGAGGGAGTTCGTGTCGTAGAAGCGGACGACGCCGGGCACGAGCTGGTAGCACGCTGCGCGCAGCCGCCAGTACGGGCTCTGGGACGTGAGCGACGTTCGGTCGCGGGCGGGAGCGGTGATCAGCAGGTGCCCGCCCGGCCGCAGGCAGCGCCGGATCTCGGCGATGAAGGCCGCGGGATGCGGGAGGTGCTGGACGACGAGGATCGCGAGGACACCGCCGAGCGACGCGTCCGCAAAGCGAAGCGGCGCGCTGACGTCGTGCACGTCGAACGTCGCGTCGACCTTGTCGCGAGCGGCTCGTGCCCGCGCGACCTCGACCATGCGCGGTGACCCGTCGACACCGGCGACGTCATAACCGCGCCGCGCGAGTGCCAGCGCGTGCGCGCCAGGCCCGCAGCCGAGGTCGGCCACTGGTCCGGGCGGTGCCACCACGTTCGCGAGCTCATCGGCGGTCCGCCTGACCAGCTCGCGATGCCCCGGCTCGTCGCGTCGCCGCTCCCAGGCCGCGCTCTCGCGGTCGTACATGAACCGGAAGAACCAGTGCGGGGCAGTCATGGCAGCGACGCTACGGCTGGTGGATGCCCGGTTTCTAGCCGGGTGAAGGTCGCGGTGTTTCCGGGTGCCTGATCGGCTCGCAAGGCACCCGGCTCAGCGGGCCCGGCTCAGCGGGCCCGGCGCCCGAGCAACTTCTCGATACTGCGGCGCTCGCGCTTGGTCGGGCGGCCCGCGCCGCG
>DAIOWL010000070.1:0-14083 GCA_036758545.1 Streptosporangiaceae bacterium
ACCCGGGCGACGGCGACGTGGCAGCCAGCGACCTGCAGATCCGCCTGGACGTGGCGCAGCTCCTCGCCGAGCTCGCGCTGGTCGTCGGGCCGGACCGCGCCGCCGGCCTGGCGGTGGAGAAGATGAGCGCGGATGACCTGGTGGCGGTGGTGTCGCTGCTGCAGCCGGTCGCGCTGGCCCGTCCGACCCGCAAAGCGCTGCGCCGCCGCCGCGACGTGCTGCCCGCGCTGCGCAAGCGGCTGCTCGCGGCGGTGCCGGGCCGCGAGGTCACCCCGGCCCGGCTGGAACGCATCCGGCCGCGCACCCTGCTGACGCTGGTCGCCAGCATCGCCGCCGTCTACCTGCTGGCCGGCGAGGTGAGCCAGGCCAACCTCCGGACCGTGCTGCGTGAGGCGGACTGGCGCTGGACCATCGTCGCGCTGGCCCTGTCGGCGGCCACCTACGTCGCCGCCACGGAGTCGCTGAGAGGGTTCGTCGCCGGGCGGCTGAGCTTCCGCCTGACCCTGCTCGCCCAGCTGGCCAGCTCCTTCGTCACGCTGGTGACCCCCGCCGCGGTCGGCGGGGCCACGCTGAACATCAGGTACCTGCAGCGGCAGAAGATCTCCGCGGCGGTCGCGGCGGCTAGCGTGGGCGTGGCCCAGGTGGTGGCGTTCGTCCTGCACGTCCTGTTGATCCTCGTGTTCGCCGCGATCGCCGGCAGCTCGGGCAGCGAACCGATCCAGGCGCCGCCGCGGTGGGCCTGGTTCGTGCTGGCCGGCCTCGTCCTGATCGCGCTCGTGGTGCTGGCCATCCCCGCCGGGCGGCGGATGCTGCGCGCCCGCCTGTCGCCGATGCTGGGCCAGGTGCTGCCGCGGCTACTTGAGGTCGCGCAGCAGCCGGGCAAGCTCGCCCGCGGCGTCGGCGGCACGCTGCTGCTGAGCCTGTCCTACATCTGCTGCCTGGCCGCCTGCGTGGCGGCGTTCAGCCGGTCGGTGCCGATCGCGAAAATCGGCGTGGTGTACCTGACCGGCAGCGCCATCGGGTCGATCATCCCGACCCCCGGCGGCCTCGGCGCGGTGGAAGCGGCGCTGACCGCCGGGCTCACGGCCGCGGGCGTGCCGGGCGCGGCCGCGGCCAGCGCGGTGCTGCTGTTCCGGCTGCTGACATTCTGGCTTCCCATCCCGTTCGGCTGGGGCGCCTTGAAGTATCTCGAGCGCCAGCAGGCCCTGTGAGTTCCGCTAGGCCGCCAGCCCGGCATGCCGCAGGATCGGGTGCATCACACCGCCGGGTGTCAAGCGGCGGCGATCAGACCGTGGCCGCCTTCAGATGCCCATCTCGGCTTGCACGCGCCCGGAGGCAACCGCGTCGGCCAGTGCCGCGTGGTCGCGTTCGGTCTGGTCGGCATAGGTCTCGGCGAATTCGGCCACGGCCTGGTCGAACTTGCCTGACCCGCCAAGGTAGGCGGCGATCGCCATCCGGTCCCCGGTGCGAGCGTGGGCGCGGGCGAGAGCCCAGCCGCACATGCGACCGTATGTGGTCATCGCGGCGTGGTTCATGCGTTCGATCTCGGCGGAGTATTTCCAGTCGCGCAGCTGGCGGAGGTAGTAGTAGTCGGCAGGACGGCGACCGGGAAGGGCGGCGCGTTGCCAGCCGAGGAAGATGTCGCTAACGGCTTGCATCAGATGCTGGCCGGCGACGACACGCTCGCCCTGGTTGTGGTATTCGCTTTCACCGGCGTAGTCGGCCAGCACTGAGCGCCGGGCCTGCTTGGCCTGCAGGAGCAGCGGCTCGAAGCCGTCCTCGGGTTCCATCAGCAGGATCCACGTCTCGGTGCCGACGCTGCCTACGCCGACGACCTTGCGGGCCACGGCGGTCAAGGTGAATCGCTCTGCCAGCCGGCGCCGGTCGGCCGGCAGAGTCTTCGTGTACCCGGTGCTGAGGGCCCGGAGGAATCTGTAGACAGCATCGACGTCAAGGTGGCTGGCCAGCTCTTCGATCGGGACGATCAGCGGCGGGTCGCTGATGATCCGGCGCCGCCCGTCGCTCACGGTCGTCAGTTTCGCCAGCGCCTGCGCGCTGTCCCGCGTGCGAGCCTTCGCCGCCTGGGCCTTGGTCTGGCGCACCGCCTTCTTAGGCATGTCAGACTTGAGCTCGGCAAGGGCGTCTTCCACGTCGAAGCGGGCGTACCAGACGTTCAGGATCGACGTGGCGGCGAATTCCCGCATCGCGGTGCGGTAAGCCGCCGCGGTCGCACGAGCAACCCGGCGCCGTTTCTTGGCGGTCAGACCGTTGTCGCGGCCTGCCACGGCCATGCTCGCTACCAGCCGCTTGACGTCCCACTCGAACGGGCCGGGCAGCGTCTCGTCGAAGTCGTTGAGATCGAAGACCAGCCGCCGTTCGGGTGAGGCGAAGGCGCCGAAGTTCGACAGGTGGGCATCACCGCACAACTGCACCCGCAGCCCTGATGACCTCGTGCCGGCCAGGTCGGCGGCCATCGGCAGCGCGGCACCTCGGTAGTAGGCGAACGGCGACGCCAGCATCCGCCCGTGGCGCACCGGAACCAGCTCCGGCACGCGGGACTCGGCCTGGCGCAGCAGCAGCCCTACTGGATCCCTTGATACAGCGGGAGAAAAGTCCCGGTGGGACTCCAGCGGGGTTAGCTGACGGGCCGCCTTGCCTGCCGCGACGCTCTGCTCACGAGCCGGACGTGCACCAAGGCCGGGTGCCTCGTAGCCGCCCGTCGCGGCCGGGGCGGGCGTTGTCCTTGCCGCCACGTTTCTGACAGTAACACCGGGTCGTGTTCGGCCAAAGTGCGGACATGGCCGGTCAGCGTGATGACGCCGTCCTTGGTGTCCGACTCCACGTCGCCGTCGTCAGGGACCAGCGCAGAGCGGTCCAGGTCCGCAGGCACGCAGCGGCCCTAGTTGTCGTGCCAGCGGCAGGGCGGCCCGACACGGTCGTCAGTTCAGGTCGCCGACCTGGGCGGTCGGATAGGGTCGGTGTGGGGCGGCAGGGTTACCGCACTGGTCTGATGGCTCAGCCGCAGGCGCCGGGGATTTCTGGGGCCTCGTCTGGAGCGGTGGCCTGCCAGACCTCCTTGACCAGCACCTGCAGCGCGCCGGCTGTCGGGATGGCCAGCAGCGCCGCGACGAAACCGCCGAATATGCCGCCGATCAGGCTGCCGAGCGAGGCGCCGACCAGGACCGCGATGAATACGAGCAGCGGGCTGATCCGCACCGTCTTGCTCATGACCACCGGGTTCAGGACGTGGTTCTCGATCTGGGTATAGACGGCGAAGACGACCGCGGTGACGATGCCCGCGGTCAAGCCCCGGGCGATGAACGCGAACAGGACGGTGGGGATGCCGGCCAGGGCGCCGCCGATCATCGGCAGGAAGTCCACCAGGGCCACCCACAGGCCCCACAGCAGCGGGAACGGCACGCCGAGGATCTGCAGCGTCACGAACACCACGACCCCGGCGATGAGCGAGGTCAGCAGGTTGCCGAACATGTACCCGGTGACCTTCTGGCTGACGTCGCCCGCTACCCGGGTGACCGTGGCCCCGCGGCCCGGGGTCATCTGGCCGAGCATCCAGCTCCACATCTTCGGGCCCTCGAGCAGCAGGAGCAGTACCAGGACGAAGATCGTGAACAGCTCGATGATCAGGGAGACCGCGCCCTTGCCGACGGTCAGCGCTGGCTTGCTGAGCGACTGGGCGTAGCCGACCAGCTTGGGCGTGTTCCGCTGCACCCAGCTCTGGACGTGGTACCTGGCCACGAGGTGGCCGATCCAGCCGTTGCCGTGCTGCGCGCTGGCGATGTAGCCGGGCATCCGGTCCGCCAGGTGGGTAATCCCGTTCACCAGCGGCACGCCGAACGCCGCGGCCAGGCCGATGAAGACCAGCGCGGCCCAGAGCGTGACGATCGTCACCGCAAGGCCCCGGCGCGGGACCCGCCGTTGCACTTTGGCCACGGCCGGGTTGAGCAGCATCGCGACGAAGCCCGCCACGAGCATCAGCAGCACGATGTCCCGCAGCAGGTACATCAGCTTGCCGGCCAGGTAGGTAGCGACGACCACCCCGGCCGTGACCAGGATGGTCCGCAGCGGAACGTGGCGCCGGTCGGCGGCCTCGAACAGGCGCGCTAGCCTGCCTCGATGCGGCTGCTCATAGCTCATCTGATCACCATGCCAGGTCCCTTACTACCAGATTGATGGAACTTTCGATCACTCTTGTGATCAATCATCAATGATGATTGATGTCGTGTCAATAGCTGGCCCGGCGGGGTGAGGCACCCCGGGCGCCCGGGCGGCGAAGCAAGCGAAAGGAACCGTCATGCTCGAGGCACCCAGCACGTCCCTGATCGGGCGCGACATCCTGGCCGTGCTGGTCGGGATCATCGCGGCCGCCGCCGCCGCGCTGACCGCGACGGCGATATGGCTATCTGATAGTTAATGACCGGATTTCCGACGGTATCTGGAGCGCGAGCGGGCCCGGTGGAGTTTAACTTCGGCTCTCCTCGACGGCCGGGTCGGCATCGAGGAACGCCTCCACGACCGGTGCCAGGCGTTCGGCGCCGATGCCGAGCTCGAGATGGCCGCCGTGATAGATGTGAAGCTGGCTGTCCGGGATCAGCCGGTCCATGATCCGCGCGTTGACCAGCGGGATGATCGGGTCGTCGTCCCCGGCCAGGATCAGCGTGGGCGGCCGCAGCTTGCGCAGCCGCGGCAGGCTGGTCCAGCCGATGCCGGACAGCAGCTGGTAGTAGTAGCCCCGGGCCGGGCCGGGGCGTGCCGTGGCGTGCAGCAGCTCGCGGGCCAGGGCCGGGTCCTCCCGCAGGCTGCCCCCGTACAGCTCGCCGGCGATGCGGGCCGCGTGCCCCGGGTCCCGGTGGCGCCGCGGCGTGAGCATGCGCAGCAGCACCTTCGGATGCCCGGGTACCATGAGCGCGCCCGGCCCGGTGGCCACCAGCACCAGGCGGTGCACCCGGTCCGGCCGGCTCAGTGCGAACTGCTGCGCGAGCCCGCCGCCCCAGGAGATGCCGAGCAGGTCGGCCCGCGTGACGCCGAGCCGGTCGAGCAGCCCGGTCAGCATCGGCGCCAGGGTGGCCAGGTGGTAGGGCACCACCGGGGCCGGGGACTCGCCGATGCCGGGCATGTCGAACCGGATGACGCCCCGCCGCGGATCCAGCACGTCGACGAACGGCTGGAACAGCTCCAGGCGGCCGCCGATCCCGTTGCACAGCAGCAGCGGCGGCCGCCCCGGGTCCCCGCCCCGCGTGGCGACCCGCAGCACCCGGCCGCCGGCGGTCAGCATCTGAATCCGTCCGGCCGGATCATCGGTCATAGACGTAGGTTCCCGGTGCGTCGCAGATCGGCGCCAGCCCGCCGCCGCCCAGCTCGGCCGGGGCGGCTTCCTCCTCGCCGCAGCGTTCGGCCAGCCAGGCCGCATGGTCCGGCCACCAGGACCCGTGGCAGGTCTCCGCGCGGCGCAGCCATCCGGCCGGGTCCTGCGGGCTGTCCTTGGCCACCTGGTACCTGGCCTTGTCGTTGCCGGGCGGGTTCACCATCGCGGCGATGTGCCCGCTGGTCGACAGCACGAACCGCTTGTTCCCGCCCAGCAGGCCAGTGGAGCGGTAGCAGCTCTGCCAGGGGCAGATGTGGTCGGTGATCCCGGCGACCAGGTAACTGTCGCGGTCGATGGCGCCCAGGTCCACGGGCGAGCCGAGCATGGTGACCCCGCCTGGCCGCGCCAGCGCGTTGCTGACGCCCATCTGGAGGAAGTCGCGGTGCAGGCCCGCGGTCATCCGGGTGGTGTCCGCATTCCAGGACAAGATGTCGAACGGCGGCGGCGTGCGGCCGAGCAGGTAGTTGTTGACCCAGTAGTTCCAGATCAGGTCGTTCGGGCGCAACCAGGCGAACACCTCGGCCAGCGACCGCCCGTCCAGGTAGCCGCGCGCGGCGGACGCGGCCGCGGCCAGCCGTGCGTTCCGCTCGTCGATGGCGGCGCTGCCCAGGCCGGCCCGCGACTGGTCAAGCACGGTAACCAACAGGGTCAGCGCGGCGATCTGGTCCTGCCGGCCGGTGTGCGCTAGGTGCGCGGCCACCATGGCGGCGATGATGCCGCCCGAGCAGGTCCCGGTGATCGCGGTCTGCTCGCTCCCGGTAATCCGCGCGATCGCGTCCATGGCGTCGAGCACCGCCTGCCCGTAGGTGTCGAAGTCCCACTTGGCGTGCCGGGAGTCCGGGTTGCGCCAGGACATCATGAACACCTGCAAGCCGCTGCCGACCAGGTACTCGACCATGCTGCGGCCGGGGGCCAGGTCGATGACGTAGAACTTGTTGATCGTCGGCGGGACGATCAGCAGCGGGACCTGCCGGACCGCCGCGGTGGCCGGGCGGTACTGGATCAGCTCGAACACCTCGGTCCGCAGCACCACCGCCCCGGGCGTGACCGCGAGGTCCACCCCGACCTTGAACGCGTCCGGCTCCACCATCGACGGCACCCGCGGCGGACTCGCCATGTCGGCGGCGAAGTGCCGCAGGCCCGCCAGGGCGCTGCCGCCGCCGGTGTCGATCGCCGCCTTCAGCGCCGCCGGGTTGAGCACCGGGTTGTTGCTCGGCGCCAGCGCGTCGATCAGGTTGCGCATCACGAAGCCGACCCGTTCGGTGTCAGCCCAGTCCAGGGCCGCGTCCTCCGCCAGGCCCTCCGCCGTTTGCGCGGCCGCCAGGTAGGCCTGCAGCACGCGGCGCAGCAGCGGGTTGCCGGCCCACCCCGGGTCGGCGAACCGCCGGTCCCGCCGGGACGGCTGCATCTGCGAGGTGCCCGCGGCGATGCGCGCCATCTCCCCGAGCAGGTTCTGCGTCCTCCCGGCGACCAGCCGTGGCCGGGCGGCCAGTGCCGCCGCCAGCCGCAGCCCGGAGCCGCCCGGGTTCACCCGGTTCAGCGCGCCGAGCGCCGCGTCGGTGAGCAGCAGGTCCAGCGGTGCCGCGGCGGCGTCCGCCGCGGCCGGTTCGATCGTTTCGGCGCTCATGGCCTCCTCCTTCAGCCGACCCTAAGTCGAGGTCGGCGCTTTCTGTTACCGGCATCCCGGCCGACGTGTACTGGGCTGATGAATGCGGACTCAAGCCATGAGCGCGATGGCCAGGTAGGCCAGGGTGAGGAGGAGGGCCAGCAGGGCGGGCGCCATCTCCTTCCCGCTATCGGCTGCCTTCCGGTGGGTGATGATGGCGCCGAGGAGCAGCAGGGCCATCCCGGCCGCCGCGGCCACGCCGAGGGGGTGCCACCACAGGCCGATCAGGATGGCTGCGGCGGCGGCTAGTTCGGCTACGCCGATGAGCCGGTAGCGGGGCCAGGGGATGCCGAAGTGCGCTGCGGATTTCCGCATCTTGGGCTGGCCTGTCAGCTTGCCGACCGCGGGGAGCAGGCAGGCCGCGGCCAGCAGCAGTGAGATGGTGACGAACATGGGAACTTCCTAGGGGGTAGTCGTGACGGGAGAGGCGGATTCGGGATGAGCGGCCAGGGGCGCTGTGGCTGGGCGCTCCGGCCCGGCGGCGGCCGGGATGTACCAGGGCAGGCGCGGTAGCCGGGACCGGGTCCCGACCGCTGCCACCACGTGGTCCGGGCGGACCAGGACGGTCAGCGCCGGGTCGGCTATCAGGGCGCGCAGGCCGGCGGATGCCGCGTCGCCGGCGAGACGCACGTCGATCCAGCCGGCGCCCGGCTGGGCGCCCGGTCCCGGGGGTGTGCTGGCGCCGGATGCGCGGCTGATCCGGGCCAGGACGAGGCCGTGCCGGCGGCAGAAACCGGCCAGTCCGGCGTCGGGGGGCCGGGCGGTCAGCACGGCGGGGCGTCCGGCCAGGACGGCGTCCAGCCGGACCGGGGGGCCGCCGCCGGCGGACACCAGCGGGTTGGGGATCAGCCCGCCGGGCTGCAGCGCGGGGGGAATGCCGGACGGGAGGAAGCGCCGCGGGGATGGCTGCAGGGCGCCGGCCTTGAGCCGCGGGGTGGCCGTGGAGCCCATGGCCTGGCAGATGCGGTCGCTGCGGACCGCGGCGGCCAGGGCGATCCGGCGGACGGCGGCGGCGCGGTCCTGCCCGCCGGTCATCGCCCAGCCGACCCGGACGGCCTTTTTTATCAGGGCCCGGGCGTGCGGGCGGCGTTCGGTCTCGTAGCTGGCGAGCAGGTCCGGCCCGGCTCGGCCGGTCAGCACGTGGGCGAGTTTCCAGGCCAGGTTGTCGGCGTCGCGCAGCCCCGCGGCCAGGCCCTGGCCGATGAACGGCGGGGTGAGGTGGGCGGCGTCGCCGAGCAGGAAGACCCGCCCGGCGCGGAAGCGGGACGCCAGCCGGGCCCGGAACGTGTAGCTGGCGCTGCGGATGATCTGCAGGCCGTCCAGGTCGCCGCGCCCGGTCCACGGGCGCAGCAGGGCGCCGAGGGCGGCCGGGGTGATCAGGTCGGCTTCGTCCTCGCCGTCGCCCAGCTGGAACTCCCAGCGGTACCGGTCGCCGGTGATGTGCATGAAGGTGGCGGGCCTGGCCGGGTCGCAGATCTGCTCCACGCCGTCCCAGGTGTCCAGGCCGGTATCGGCCTTGATGTCGACCACGAGCCAGCGCTCGGTGAAACCCAGGTCCTCCATGGTGATCCCGGCCAGCTGGCGGATCGTGCTGTTGGCGCCGTCGCAGCCCAGCACGACCCGGCCGGTGAACGTCTGCGGCTGGCCGCCGATGGTGGCGTGCACCCGGACCGGGGCCGCGCCGACCGGGCCGGGGGCATCGTCATCGTCCAGCCCGATCACCTCGGCGCCGCGGCGGAAGTCGATCAGCGGGTGCTGTCCGACCCGGGCGAGCATCAGCTCTTCCAGGTCGGGCTGGTGGAACATGTTGGCCTGCGGGAAGCCGTGCTGGCTCGGCTGCTGGTCGCGGCTGAACTCGGCCATCACGCGGTGCCTGGCGTCCAGCAGCCGCAGTCCGCTGCCGGGCCGGGACCGGGCCAGGAATCCCTCGCTGACGCCGATCCGGTCCAGGATCCTGGCGACCTCGTCGTCCAGGTGCACCGCCCGGGGCAGCGGGTGGGGTTGCGGGTAGCGTTCCAGCAGGGTGACGGGAATCCCGAAGCCGGCGAGCAGGAGGGCCGCCGTGCACCCGGCCGGGCCGGCGCCGACGACGATGACCGGCTGGGAGGTTGCGGAGTACCGGGCGTTCGCGGGGTGCTGGTCGTTCATGGTCGTGGTCCCCTCTGCGGGTCATTCACGGCGGTCTGGGGGGCCGTCGCCGGCCCGCAGCGGACGGTCAGGGCGAATCCGGCGACCGCGTCGCGCACGCGGTCGGGGTCGGCGCCCGTCACGGTGAGGACCAGCCGTCCGTCCTCGTGCGCGGCGGTGACCTGGGCGTCGGGCAGGCCGGCCGCGGCCAGCGCGTCGGTGATGGCGCGGACGGCGGCGTCGGCGGCCAGCGCGGGCTTGAAGGGCTTGCCCACCTCGGTGACCGGGATCGCGGTCACCGGGTAGATGCGTTTCGGCCGCGCGGCGGCCTCGTCGATGGCGGTACCGGCCCAGGCCAGCAGTCCAGCCTCATCGAACCGGCCGGGGTCGGCCGGGACGACGTAGGCCACCGGGACCTCGCCAGAGTGGCGGTCCGGACGGCCCACGGCCGCCGCGGCGCGGACGCCAGGGTGGGCCAGCAGCGCGTCCTCGATCACCCCGGGGTCGATGTTGTGGCCGCCGCGGATGATCAGGTCCTTGGCCCGCCCGGTCAGGTACACGAAGCCGCCGGCGTCCACCTGGCCCAGGTCGCCGGTGTCCAGCCAGCCGTCTCGCACGATGCCGTCCCGGCTGACCCGGGGACCGCCGAGAGCGGGGTCGGTGACGTAACCGGCGAACACCGCGGGTCCGCCGATCACCAGCACTCCGGTCTCGCCCGGGGCGCAGTCGGTCCAGGACCCGTCGGCGCCGACCTTGACGGTCTTGATCTGCTGTCCGGGCAGGACGCGGCCAACGGATCCGGGGCGTTCCTCGCCCAGCCTGGTCCAGGTGCTGGCGCAGGTGGCCTCGGTCAGCCCGTAGCCTTCCAGCAGGCGCCGCCCGGTGTGCGCGGCGAAGTCCTCACGCACCGTGGCGGGCAGCGGGGACGCGCCCACGATCGGCACGCGCAGCGCGGCGATATCAGCGTCGACCGGGACCTGCGCCAGGGTGGCGTAAACGGTGGGGACGGCCGACATCGCCACGATCTGGTAGTGCTCGACAATCTGCCAGAACCGGGCGTACAGAGCCTTGTCGCGGTAGCCGGCCGGGCCCGGCCACACGACCCGGGCGCCGCCGAACATCGGGGCGATGCCGGTGACGATCAGGGCGTTGACGTGGAACAGCGGCAACCCGCCCAGCATCGCCTCCCCGGGCGCCAGGCCGCTGCACTCCGCGATACCCCGGGCGCAGGCCAGCTGGTTGGCGTGGGTGTGCGCGGCGACCTTCGGCGCGCCGGTGGTCCCCCCGGTGTGCACGAACGCGGCCAGATCCCCCGCCCTGGGCAGGTCCGCGCCGGCCAGGTGGCCGGATGGCTGCCCGGCGAGCACCTCGTCCAGGTAGGCCACGATTGGCGCACGGCCGTCCGCCGGGGCGCTGCCGTCGAGGGCGGGCGGGACGCCGTGGGCGTCGTCGGGCCGCAGCGCGAGGACGGCGGTCATCCCGGCCTGCCGGGCCACCTCGAGCAGCCGCGACCACAGCCGCGGGTCCAGCTCCGGCCCGGCCGCGACCAGGACCCGGGATCCCGTTCGGCGGATCAGCTCGGCCATCCGCTCGCCGGACAGCACGGGGTTGACCGGGGCGGCGATCCCGACAGCCTGCGCGGCCAGCGTGGCCGCGTACAGCATGGAGGTGTTGACGCTGGACAGCGTCACCGCGTCGCCGCGCCGCACCCCCAGGGCGGTCAGCGCGTTGGCGATCCGCGTCACCGTGCCCGCCAGCTCGGCGTAGGACCAGGCCAGGCTGCGGGTGTAATCGGCCGGGTCCGGGATCCACTGGGTGGCGATGCCGTCCGGCCAGACGCGGGCGGCATCGAGTAGCAACTGGTAGGTCGACTCCGGCAGCGGCAGGATTTCTTTTGTGGTCATGGCGTCTTCCCGATGATCGTGTTGTGCTGAGTGCCCAGGTCGAGCAGGCCGTCGGGGGAGGCGATCGTCGCGGTGATGACGTCGCCGTCGCGCAGGTAGCGGGGGTTGGCCGCCTGCCGCTTGAAGAACAGCTTCCACCGGGTGGCGGGCGGCAGCAGCCCGGCGACCAGCCCGGCGATCTTGGGTGGTGCCTTCAGCGCGGTGCCGCCGGGCGTGCCGGTCAGCAGCAGGTCGCCCGGGGCCATCGGCTGGAACCGGGACAGCAGGGTCAGGGCCTGCGCGGGCCGGACGATCATGTCCGCCGCGGTGCTGTCCTGGCGGACCTCGCCGTTCACCGACAGGGTCAGCCTCAGCGAGCCCAGCCGGGCCAGGTCGGCCGCGTCGACCAGGGTCAGCCACGGTCCGACGGGGGTGAAGGTGGGGTAGGACTTGGACTCGTAGAACTGGGTCTTGACCAGCTGGACCTGCCGGGCGCTGACGTCGTCGGCGACGACCAGGGCGGCGACGTAGCGGGTCAGGTTCTCCTCGGTCACCGTCGTGCCGACCGGCAGGTGGGCGCCGATGACCAGGCCGAGTTCGACCTCGTAGTCCAGGAACCCGACCCCGTCGGGGCGGATGATGTCCCCGGCCGGGCCGGTGATGGAGTGCGAGGCCTTGCGGAAGAACGCCGGCGGGACCGTGTCCGGGTCGAATCCGGAGTCGGTCGCGTGGGACCGGTAGTTCACCGCCTGCGCCACCACCCGGGCCGGGACGGTCACCGGGCTGAGCAGGTCCAGGGATTCCGCGGGAACCGCGTCCTGAGAACCGGCGGCGTGCGCGGCCTCGATGGCTGCCGTCAGCGCCGCCCGGTCGGCCAGCAGCCCGGCCGTGCTGGTAGCGGGCAGGCCGAGCCGGACCGGCCCGGCCGGCGTCACGGCCCACCAGCCGTCCGCGGTGCGGGCCAGGCTGGTGCTCATGAGCCCATCGCCTTGATCAGGCCGCGCAGCGCGGGCAGGTCGATCTCGTTGCCCTTGTCGCGCAGGGCCTTGATCGCCGCCACGACCACGCGCGGATCCTTGGTGCCGGTGAACTCCGCGGTCGCCTTCGGGCCCCACTGGGCCAGGCCGCTGACCGACATCGGGGCCCAGCCGGGCTCCATCGTGGCGTCGAACATGTCGCCGTCGGTGTAGTGCTCGAACATCAGCCGGTCCGGGTCGCGCCAGTAGTCGAAGATCTGGCTGCCCTGGATGTGCCGGCCCAGGCCCCACGCGTGCCGGTACCCTTGCTCGCGCAGGTACTCCCCGCTGGCGGCCACCTCGTCGATGTCGGCGACCTGGTAAGCCGAGTGCAGGTAGCCGGTCTGCGGCATCAGCGCCATGGCCAGGGTGTGATGGTCCGAGGGGACGCTGCCCAGGTCGCAGCGGATGAACGCCATCACCGGGCCGCGGTCGCGCTGCCCGTCCAGGTACAGGAAATCGGACACGATCAGCCCGAGCGTGTCCAGGTACCAGTCCAGGGCCGCACCGAACCGGGTGGTGCCCAGCACCACGTGGCCCAGCCGCTGGATCTCGGCTGGCCGGCGGGCCGGCCGCTGGGTCGCGTTGGCGCGTACCGGCGCGGACCCGGAGTTCCCGAAGTTCATGGGCAGCGGGGCGCGTTCGGGCAGCGCGGCCAGGTCCGGGACGCCGTCGACTACGCGCACCGGGTAGCCGCTGGGGTCGCGCAGCAGCACGCCGTGGCCGCCCCAGTGCGCGGTGACCGTCCCGCCGGTGCCGCGGGCCAGCCGGTCGAGGTCATCGCGGGCGGCCGCCTGGAAAGCAGGCCCGACGAAACGGGCCCGCGGGCCGTGGCGCACCACCAGGCACGCGGCGGACGCCTGCCGGCCGCGCAGCAGCAGCGTCTCCGGGGTACGGTCCGCCACGGTGAAGCCGAAGTCGGCGTAAAACCGCTCGGCGCGGTCCAGGTCCGGCTTCTCGAACTCCAGCCAGGCCAGCCCGGCCACCTTGACCAGGGGATTGCCCGACCGGCCTGGGTGCTCCCCGGGCCGAGTCCCGGTCTCGCTGTGCAGCGAGCGATGCGGGTCCTGGACCGATTCCGGGCCGCCCCGGACTGGTATCCGGCTGTCCTGTTTCATCACGATCGACTCCTTCGCACCCTAACTTTCTGTCAGGGGATCTCAATCTTGTTATCAAGTATCAATTATGATTGCGTAATCGTCAAGCCCTGAACGCGGGCTGGATGCTCCGGCGTCGCGGCCGGCGGCAGGAAGGCTCGCATCGGGTGCATGCACGGCCAGTACTGTTCGGGTTGTTCAACGCCAAGGCCAACGGAGGCGGCCGTGGCCGGGCCGAAGCGCAACGGGACGCCGTCGTCCGCACCGCATGTCGGGGACATGCCGTCATGGCCGTCGTCGGCCAGATCGAGATCAGCGGCTGACTGCCCTGTCGGGGGGCAGGGAGGACGCTACGAGGCGGGCGGCTTCGAGAGCGGGAACGCCGAGCAGCCGCAGGCAGGCTTCGGTGAGCTGGTCGACGGATGTCTCGTCCACTTGGTCCGGATGCCGCTCGCGCCACCGCAGCAGCCCGAGCAGGCCGCCGGCCACGGCGCTGAGCGCGATCTCCGCGTCTGTGACGGTGAAGCGCCCGGCGGCCTGCCCGGCCTGGATGTCACGCAGGGCGCGCGGCGCCAGCCCGCGGGACGCATCCAGGACCTCCAGGCCCACGCCGGCCAGGAAGCGGGCGATATCGGGGTGCGTCCAGCCCAGCCGCCCGGAGATCCGCAGCGAGACGGCGAACACCTCCGCCGGGTCGCTGATGTCCGCGCAGGCCTGGTCGATCACCTGCCCCCACTGTTCCAGCAGCTCTCCGGAGGCGGTCCCGAACAGCTGCTCCTTGCTGTCGAAGTGGTTGTAGAAGGACCCGAAGCCGATATCGGCCTCTTCGGTGATCTCGGCGATGCTCGCGCGCTCGCCGCGGCCCTCGGCGATCAGCCGCACCGCGGCATCGATCAGGGCCTGCCGGGTCC
>DAIOWL010000071.1:0-6415 GCA_036758545.1 Streptosporangiaceae bacterium
AGGGCCAATTCGCGTATTCAGCGTGCCCCAGGCCGGAATCCGCATCACCGCCGCCGACGTCATAGCGGCCTGCACGATCAACGCCTGCGTGCCCGGGCCCGTCCTGGGGTGATGGGGCCCTTGCCCCCATGTTGACGCCTTCGCTCGCGGGGTGAGGGGGCCCTTACCCCCATCTATCGAGGGCAAGGGCCCCTTCACCCCGTTAGTCGGCGGGCCGTATCCACACCGGACAGGTGCGCATCGCGCACCAGGCCGCATCAACACCGCCACGACCAGCCCGTTCCCGGAGCCTGGCAGGCCTCGCCTGCCTCACGGGCACCACTGGCCGCTGCCGTCCGCGGGCGGTACGGGGGTTGTGTGCCCTTACCCCCTTCTTGCGGGGGTTGGGTGCCCCAGCGCCCGCTACCGGCTGGCATGACCGCCGCGACCATCACGTTGTGTGCGCCAGAGCCGCTACGTGCATCCGGGTACTGTGATATGACTACTACCTTGACAGTCACAGTACTAAGACATACATTGTTCATCGGAGGTGGTGAGAGATGAGCGCAAGCAAGGTCACATCCGATTTGCTGCGCGGGAATACCGACACGATGATCTTGCGGCTGCTGACGGAATCCGACTGCTACGGCTACGAGATCGTCAAGTTGATCGTGGAGCGCTCGCACGGCGAGTACGAGCTCAAGGAAGCCACGATGTACTCCAGCGTCCGGCGCTTGGAAGCGGACGGCGACATCGAGTGGTACTGGGGCGATGAATCGCAGGGCGGCCGGCGCAAGTACTTCCGCATCACGGAGAAGGGCAGGGCGACCTACGCCCGCAACAAGAGCAACTGGGAGTACGCGAAGCGCGTGCTCGACACATTGCTGTAAGGAGACGGATCGATGAACGACAAGCTAGACACCTACGTGGACGGGGTCTTCGCGCCCTACGAAGGTGCGAAGAGCGTCAGCGAGCTGAAGGCGGACCTGCTCGCGGACCTGCATGAGCGGTTCCGTGAGCTCAAGGCCGAGGGCAAGGATGACACGACAGCCTTCGAGCTGACCATCGACAGCATCGGCGATATCGAGCAGACAGTGCAGGAGGTTTCCAACCTCTCCAGGTCGCTCGAGCGGCAGCTGGTGACGAGGTTCGACGCGAGCGACCTGCGGGGCAGCGACTTCGCGGGCGTCGAGGTGCGGGGCGGGAAGTTCGAGGCGAGCGCGCTGCGCGGCTCCGATTTCTCGCACGCCAATCTCGCCGGCAGCTCGTTCAAGGGCAGCGATGTGGCGGACGCCAACTTCGACGGCGCCGACCTGACCGATGCGAACATGTCGGCGATCGAACTGGCGCGGACCAGTTTTCGCGGCTCCATCCTGATCCGCACCGACTTCAGCAAGTCGGGGCTGACCGAGACCCGGTTCGCCGATGCCGCGCTCTTGGACGTCAAGCTCCGGATGACCGACCTGCGGCGCACGGTCTTCGAGCACTGTGCCTTCACCGGGGTGGACTTCAGCTACTCCGATCTGCGCGGCCTGCATCTAGACGGGTCGGCCCTGGTCTCCGTGCGGTTCGACCGGGCGGCGCTCGAAGGCGTCACGTTCCGGGACGCGACGCTGCGGGATGTGTCCTTCCGCGCTACGAGCAGGAAGTACCGCACCGCCATCCGCACGGTGGCCTTCGACGGGGCGCGGATGGACAAGCTGACCTACGCCGGACTCAAGGGCATGGGTGCGGACCTGTCGAACGTGACCGTGGAATAAGGAGACTTCAGGTGGAAGCGAACAACGCGACGATGCAGGTCCACGGATTGCGGAAATCCTATGAGGACCTGCACGTGCTCAAGGGTGTGGACTTCGACGTGGCCCGCGGAAGCATCTTCGCGTTGCTCGGTTCCAACGGCGCCGGCAAGACCACGATCGTGAGGATCCTCACCACCCTGCTCAAGCCGGACAGCGGCACGGCGAGTGTCGACGGATTCGATGTCGTGTCGCAGCCGGCGCGGGTGCGGGAGTCGATCAGCCTGACGGGTCAGTTCGCCGCGGTGGACGAGATCCTCACCGGCCGGGAAAACCTGATCCTGATCGCCAAACTGCGGCACGTGAAGAGCGCGGGCACGGTGGCAGACGAGCTGCTCGGACGATTCGGCCTCGCCGATGCGGCCGGGCGCCGGGTGTCGACCTACTCAGGCGGCATGCGCCGTCGTCTCGACATCGCCATGAGCCTCATCGGCGACCCGCGGATCATCTTCCTCGACGAGCCGACCACCGGCCTCGACCCGGAGGGCCGCATCGAGGTGTGGAAGGTGATCCAGGACCTCGCTGATAGCGGCACGACCGTGTTCCTGACGACCCAGTACCTCGACGAGGCCGAGAAGCTCGCCGACCGGATCGCGATCCTGCACGAAGGCACGATCATCGTGTCCGGCACTTTGGCGGAGCTGAGGAAGCTGCTCCCGCCCGCAAAAGTCGAATACGTGGAACGGCAGCCCACCCTGGAGGAGATCTTCCTGGCGATCGTCGGAAGCGGCAAGAAGGAGCCACGATGAGCACGCACTTTTTCAGCGACACGAGCGTGATGCTCGGGCGTTCCCTACGGCACGTCACGCGCAGCATGGACACCATCATCACGGTGACGATCATGCCGATCGCCTTCATGCTGCTGTTCGTCTACGTGTTCGGCGGCGCCATCCGGGCAGACAGCGGCAATTATGTGAACTACCTGATGCCCGGCATCCTGCTCATCGCGATCGCCAGCGGCATTGCCTATACCGCCGTCCGCTTGTTCACCGACCTGCAGAGCGGCATCTTCGAGAGGTTCCACTCGATGCCGATCGCCCGCTCGTCGGTGCTGTGGGCGCACGTCCTGACCTCGCTGGTGTCCAACGCGATCTCCGTAGTGGTCATCGTCCTGGTGGGGCTCCTAATAGGCTTCCGCTCGTCGGCAGGGGTGCTGGCGTGGCTCGCGGTGGCCGGCATCCTGGTCCTGTTCACGCTCATGCTGACCTGGATCGCAGTGATCGCCGGATTGTCGGCGAAATCCGCGGAGGGGGCGGGCGCCTTCTCGTACCCGATCATCTTCCTGCCGTTCATCAGCTCGGCATTCGTACCCACTGCCTCGATGCCGGCTCCCGTGCGCGCCTTCGCGGAGAACCAGCCGGTCACCTCGATCGTCAATACGATCAGGGCCCTGTTCGGGCAGCAGCCGGTCGGCAATGACATCTGGGTCGCTCTCGCCTGGTGCGTCGGCATCCTCGTCGTCGCCTACGTGTTCGCCATGAAGGCCTACCGACGCAAAATAGGCTGAGTTAGAAGGACCCTGCCCGTTCAGCCGGACTTGCGCGCCATGACTATCTCGGTGTCGCCTGGCCAGTCCCAGAAAATACCCTCGGCAGAACGGTTCGCAAGCAGCGCCCGCACGTCGGCGGCGAAGTCGTCAAGGCGGTTACCAAACAGGTGCGGCGCCGAGGATGACAGGGACAAATAGCCGGACAGGACGCTCTCGGTATCGCGCAGCAGGTCGGGGATTCCCGGGACGAAGAACTGCCGCGGAACGCCAAAGCGAGTCCGGGCCAGGACATCCTCGAAGCGGTGCGTTCGTTCCGGGGCGGTGCCCTGGCCGGCGCGCCGGGAAGATCCGAGATACGTCTTCACCAGCGCCCTGATCTCATCGTGAGGGATCGCGGGCACCCCTGGGTCTGGTGGCCGGGGCCGCCCCGTCACCGTGTGGACGATGAGTGCCAGTGCGCCGCCGGGTTCCAGCATGTCGTAGACGGTCTCGGCCACCCGCTGCTCGTCCGTCCAGTGGAAGGACTGGCCGAAGGTCACCAGCCGGTACGGCCCTGGCGCGACCGCGGGCAGATCCTCGGCCAGGCCCTGGACCCACCGGATGTTCATGACTGTTTCTTCCGCGGCTGCGCGGCAGCCCTCCGCTAGCATGCTGGCGTCAGGGTCCAGGCCGACCGCCTGCCCGAATAGATGAGCCAGGCGGACGGTCAGCACGCCGGGGCCGCAGCCGGCATCCAGAAGCCGGCCGTTCCCATCCAGGCCCGCCTCCTGGGTCAGGACGGCCTCGAGCTCCGGTGAGTACGCGGGGCGGCCGTTGCGATAGTGGGCAGCAGAGCCGAGGTAGATGGTCGGGTCATACGGCACCGCACCAGTATCCCCGGGGCCCGCAGCGCCTTTAGAGCTGGCTCGGCTGGTAGGTCCTGAGGCCGTATCCTCTGGCGACCGGGTTCCAGAGGCGGGCGAACGCGTGCTTGCCGACGGTCGCCTGGCTCTCTGGGGCGACGGAGGCCCGCAGCCCGGCGTTGGATCGGCTGTTGTGGTGGCAGCCGCGGGCCATCGTGTCGGCGGCCCACCGGGCGAGATCGGTATCGACCTCGGCTGATGCCTGCCAGGCAGTGGTCAGGTTCCGCAGCAGCGCGGCAGGTAGGAGGGAACGGCCGGGCAGGCTCTCGAGCCGGGACAGCAGATGCTGCCGGGAGCTGGCTGCGCGGGTGAAAGTCTGCGCGTCCTGGTGCAGGGACGGGCCGCAGCCGCGCACGTCCTCGGCCGCATTGGTGACGGCGGCACGGTCGGTGACGCTCTGGGCCAGCAGCACGGACAGCCGCACCGCCGCCTGCCGCCGCGCGTCCTGGGACGAGGTAGACGGCGCGGTGCCCGTCGCGGCGGCGCTACCCCCGTGAGACCTGAAGATGACGATCCCGGCCACGACCGCCAGGAGCGCGGCCGCCACGATCACCGGGACGAGAGGGCGGCGGGGACGCCGCGGGCCGCGAGAGGCCGGCGCCTGCCGCAGGTCGCCGAGCATCGCCGTGGCCGGGTCGTCGTACGGCAGAAGATCCGGGTCGTCGTACGGCAGAAGATCCGGGCCGTCTATCCGCGTCGCATCCGGGTCGGCGGGCGGCGGTAGCACACTGCCCGGTGGCATCGGCCATGGCTGCGGGCCGGTCGACGGCGACGGCGGACGCCGGGGCGCATACCAGGAGTCCCAGGGCGTGGACTCTGGCTGCGATTGCGGAGCGGTCGCGGGTGACACCGGCGCCGACAGAGCGGACTGCGGCACGGCGGGGACCGCCGGCAGCGGCGCCGTCGACGGCTCAGACGGCGCGGCGCTGCCGGCGGTCGGCTGCCCGCAGACCGGGCAGAACAAAAATCCCGGCTGCACGGGGTGCCCGCACGCCGGGTTACCGGAACCAGCTACACCGGCCATAGTCACAGCAGGCTAGACCACGCGTCAGCACTCGCGAACCGAAACGGGATGAATAGGGAGTTATTTGACTGATCCTGCACCGTCGGCCAGGCGGCGCGCGACGGCGAATCCCCAGGGGATGCTGAGCAGCAGAACGAGCGCGAGACCGAGGACAAGGGGCGCCGGCCTCGCGGCGCCGAGGCCCAGGCATGCTGCTGCCGCGACGGCGCTGGTGCGGGCGAGCGCCCGGTACAAGCCGCGTTTGTCCTCCCAGGCCTGCAGGGTCACGGCGACCAGCATCGTCGTGCCCAGCACGACGGCGGCGCCCGCGCTCAGGACCCACGCCGTGGCCGCTGGGGTCCGGCCGTCATGGGCGTGGTCGACCAGGCTGACCATCGCGGCGCCCATCGCGGCAACAGCGGCCGTAAGCGGCAGATGGTCGAGTATCCATTGCACGGTGGGCACCGGTTCCGGCCTGGGCCGGCGTTGTCCGGCGAAATCAAAATAGGTCCACCAGGCGCCGAAGCCGACCACGACGGCGACCAGCCCCACGGCCATGGTGAGCGCGCTGACCGGCTGGCTGGCCAGTCCGCCGACCACGCCGGTGAGGGTCTCGCCGAGCACGATGATGATGAACGCCCCGAACCGTTCGGTGAGCGAGTCGGTGACGGTCATCGCGGCCGCCCGCGTCGGGGCGACGGTGAGGATCACGGCGGCGAATCCGGCCAGGTAGGCGGCGTCAATCAGGCCCCAGGCCAGCACGCGGGCGCTGGCAGGAAGCAACGCGGTGGCGGCCAGCGCGATGGCGCAGGCGGCCGTACCGGTGACGAACAGCCCGCTCGTTCGGCGGTATTGGGGGCGGTCACCGCGTGCGGCCAGCAGCCAGAGTACGGCCAGCACCGCAAACAGGACCCCCGCGGCGACGGCGAACGCGGCGCCCCGCTCGCCGCCGGCCTCGGGTATGAAGGCGGCCATCGCGACGAGCAGCAGGAACGTGCTGCGGGCGCGGGCGTCGTCGTGGCCGTGCAGTTCGTGATGCAGGCTGCCGTTGGCCCGCGGCTGCTCGCCATGAGGGCGGGGCGGCTGCCACAGCGAACGGCGCAGCCGGGCCCAGAACTCTGCGCGGGACGCACGCGGGCTTGACGGGATCCTCACTGGTCCCAGTGCGGCGGGCGGTCCCGGCGCAGGCGTTCCTCATCGTCCGGCTCGGGGTCCTCACCCCAGCCGATGCCGGTTTCCTCGTCGC
>DAIOWL010000071.1:6515-14081 GCA_036758545.1 Streptosporangiaceae bacterium
TCCTCATCGTCCGGCTCGGGGTCCTCACCCCAGCCGATGCCGGTTTCCTCGTCGCTGTGCTCCGGGAGCGCCGGCTTGTCTTCCGGGTCAGGTGGCATACCCCATCATCTCGCGACCTGGCGTGAACGTACGCATGTGCCGTGTCGTGCCCTTCGTGATCACCCACACACTTTCGGGAGTTACCAATGACACGAACGGCCGCCAGTACGCCGTCGTACGACCACGGCGCCAGTAACCAGCCGCTGCTCGGCGAGACGATCGGCGAGAACTTCAACCGGATCGCGATGGCTCATGCCGACCGCGAGGCCCTGGTCGACCGGTTCACCGGACGGCGGTGGACCTATGCGAGGCTGCACCATGACGTGCTGGCGCTCGCGCACGGGCTGATCCGGCTGGGCATCGACAAGGGCGATCGGGTCGGCATCTGGGCGCCGAACTGTCCGGAGTGGACGGTCCTGCAGTACGCCACCGCGGAGATCGGCGCGATCCTGGTGCCGATCAACCCGGCGTACCGCACCGACGAGCTCGCGTACGTCGTCAACCAGGCGGGCATCCGCCTGCTGGTGGCCGCTCCCTCCTTCCGGACATCCGACTACGCCACGATGATCGAGGACGCCCGGCCGGGCTGCCCCGACCTGCGCTGGGTCGTCCTGCTCGGCAGCGCCGACTGGCGGGCCCTGCCCGACTCCGGAGGCGACCCGCGTGCGCTCGCCGCCCGGCAGGCGCTGCTCTCGCCGGACGACCCGATCAACATCCAGTACACATCCGGGACCACCGGGCACCCCAAGGGCGCCACGCTCTCCCACCACAACATCCTCAACAACGCTCACCTGACCGGTGAGATCCTCGGATACACCGAACTCGACCGGATCTGCGTGCCCGTCCCGCTGTATCACACGTTCGGCATGGTGATCGGCAATCTCGGGGCCACCACACACGGCGCCTGCCTGGTCTACCCGGCACCGGCCTTCGACCCGGCGGCCACGCTGGCGGCGGTGGAGGAGGAGCGCTGCACCTCGCTCTACGGCGTGCCCGCCATGTTCATCGCCGAGCTGGCCCAGCCCGGCTTCGATGCCTACGACCTGAGCTCGCTGCGCACCGGGGCCATGGGCGGCGCACCCTGCCCGGTCGAAGTCATGAAGCAGGTCGTGGACCGGATGGGCATGACCGAGGTCACCATCGTCTACGGAATGACCGAAACCTCGCCGGTTTCCGCGCAGACCAGGGTCGACGACACGCTGGACCGCAGGGTATCCACGGTCGGACGGGTACACCCGCACGTCGAGATCAAGATCGTCGATCCGGAAACCGGCGTCACCGTGCCACGCGGCGTTCCCGGTGAGCTGTGCACGCGCGGGTACTCGGTGATGCTCGGCTACTGGCGGCAGCCCGGCAAGACCACCGAGGCCATCGATGCCGCGCGCTGGATGCACACCGGTGACCTGGCCACCATGGACGCGGACGGCTATGTCGCCATCACCGGCAGGCTCAAGGACATGGTCATCCGGGGCGGGGAGAACGTCTCGCCGCGCGAGATCGAGGAGTTCCTGCATACCCATCAGGATGTCCAGGACGTCCAGGTCATCGGGGTGCCAGACGCGCGGCTCGGTGAAGAGATCATGGCATGGATCCGGCTGCGCCCTGGCGCACCAGCGATGACAGCGGCCGACGTCCGGGAGTTCGCCGACGGCAAGCTGGCCCACTACAAGATCCCGCGTTACGTTCGGATCGTCGAGGACTTCCCGATGACGGCAAGCGGCAAGGTCCGCAAGGTCGAGATGCGCGAGGCCGCCGTCAGCATGCTGGGGCTCACCGACATCGCGGCATCGCAGTACGCGTAATCACGGACGGCCGCCGGGCGCCGCTGCCGGCTTGATCTGCGGGAAGATCACGTTGCGTCCGCAGGCCTGGCCGCCACCCGTCAGGCCGCACCAGCTGTCACGCCAGCCCCGCCAGAGTAGGCCACCCGCGGGCGGCCGGATCATTGCGTGACGTCGCACCCCCCATCAGGGGTGCAGCGTCACGCAATCACGGGGCTGTACATCCATGCGGTAAAACCGGCTGACGGACGGTCACCGGGCGCGCGTAGTGTCAGTACCGGCCGAACGGACGCTCGGACGGCCGGGAGGACGGTGAGACGCCGTGAGCCTGAATCAGATGCTCAGTGACCAGCCGCAGCCCGAGATCGCGCGCTCCGCGGTGATCCTCGGCGAGGTCCACGTCGGGGCCGGCGCGATCCTGGCCCAGGGCCTGGTGGTGCGAGCGCACGGCGCCGCGGTGAGCATCGGCAACTACTCGGCCATCCTGGAGAACGGGGTGGTGATCGGCACGCCCGCGCATCCGGTCCAGGTGGGTCAGCGCACCGTCTTCGGTCACCGGGCCACCATCGTCGGCGCCGCCATCGGTGACTTGTGCGAGATCGGGAACGGCGCGATCCTCATGCCGGGCTCCCGCCTCGGCAGCGGGTGCATCCTGGGCGAGGGCACGCTGGTCCCGGCGGGCACCGTGATCCCGGCCGACTCGGTCCTGGTCGGGCGGCCGCCGCACGTGATCCGCTCGGCCACGGACGCCGACCGGGAGCGGCTCGCCGTGCTGCGTCAGCACCAGACCAACCTCACCGACCACCCGGGCACCGTCGTGCACGGGCCGATGCCGGCAGGAGAACACATGGGAACCCTGTACGCCTACCGCGACAAGACCCCGTCGATCGGCGCCGGCACGGTCCTCTTCGACTCGGCTGAGATCACCGGCGACGTGGTCATCGGCGAGCAGACGCTGATCGGCGCCGGCGTGAAGATCATCGGCGACTCCCACGGCCCGGTCCGCATCGGCTCCCGGGTGCAGATCCTGGAGAACACGGTGCTGCACCTGCTACCCGACAACGCGCTGGTCATCGACGACGACGCGGTGATCGGCCCGGGCGCCATGATCCACGGCTGCCACATCGGCCGCGGCAGCATCGTCGAACCAGGCGCGATCGTGTGCGACGGCAGCGTGACCGGGGCCGAGTCGGTGGTCCGCGCTGGCGCCTGCGTCAAGCAGCGCGACCGTTTCGGTGACCGGTCCATCCTGGATGGCTTCCCGGCCAGGCTAGTCGGGACCCTGACCGGCCCGCCGCCGGTGCCCGGCTGGGCCTTGCCCCCGGACGCCGTCGCAACCCTCCGCAGGGTGCGCTGATGATCGCCCGCCTACGGCGTGGAACGCCATGAAACCCCGGATCCAGTGCGTTCTGGCGCAGTGAAAGCCGGGTTCCAGTGCGTTCGGGCGGGGCGGCCGTCATTGGGCCAGGTCGCCGATTGCCTGGCGTATCCGGCGCAGCGCGGCCGTGAGCTGGCTGGCGCCGGCGGCGGACACATCGCCGAGGCCGTAGCCGATCCCGGCCAGCGCCTTGGTCGCCCGTTCGGCCAGGTCGTCGCCTTCCGGGGTCAGCCGGGCCAGGATGGTACGGCGGTCGGTCGGATGCGGGACCCGGCGCACGAGTCCCGGCTTCTCCAGCTGGTCGATGGCCATGGTGACGGTCGTGGGATGGACCAGCAAGACCTTGCTGAGCTGGCCGAGGGGCCGGGTCTGGTCGCGCGAGGCCTGCAAGGTAATCAGGATCAGGTAGCCGGTCCTGGACAGCTGGCATCCCTTCAGCACGCGGTCCATCTCGTCGGTGACCAGGATCGTCGTTCGCAGCAGCGCGGCCATCGCGGCGAAATGCTCGGGCCTGGGCTCGTCCTGCTCCAGCCACCGCTGCCGCAGCCACTCCACCGAGTCCGGCTCTTCCCGCGACGACATGAGACCTCCTGGGCCGGACAACTCTGATACTAGATTATCTATCATCAGACTATTCCAGAGCCGCGAGCGGCGGGCCGGATCACCGGGCGGCCGGTCAGTCGGTTAGGGCAGCCCGGTGAGCGTTCGGGCCGCCATGCAGGCGCTCGGCGGCCCAGGCGCGCCGGTAGTACAGCTGGGCGCCGTGCTCCCCCCTGGACCCGATGCCGCCGAACAGCTGGATGGCGGTCTGGGTCACGCCGCGGTATGCCTGCCCGGCCCGCAGCGCGGCCACCCGGGCCGCGGCCGGGGCGTCGGCCGCGCCTTCGACGTCGGCGTCCGCGGCGTAGCGGGCAGCCTCCGAGACCTCCTGGAAGGCCGTGAGCATGTCGACGCACGCGTGCGCCACGGCCTCGAAGGAGGCGGTCGGGCGGCCGAACTGCTCCCGGTCTTTGGCGTACATGACGGCCGTGTCCACGCACCAGTCGATGCCGCCGACCGCTTCGGCGGCGGTGGCCAGCAGGAAGTCACGCTCGGCACGGTCCAGGGCGGCGGCGGCGTCCGCGCCCTGGACGAGCAGGACGGCCGGGGTGGCGTCGAAGGCGGTCACGCCGACCCGCCGGGTCAGGTCGAGGCCCGGCATCGGCGAGACCCGGAACCCGGGGGCACCCGACTCCACCAGGAACATCGCGGGCACCGATCCGGCCAGAGCCGACACCACGACGATGCCCGCCACGTGAGCTGCGATGACGTACCAAGAGCGGCCGTACAGTCGCCAGCCGTGAGGCGTCAGGTGGGCGCGGACGGTACCCGTTGCCGATGACCAGAGCCCGCCGGAATCGGCGACCGCCATCGTCCCGGTCACCGACCCGTCCGCCAGCTGCGGCAGCCAGCGTTCGGCGACCGCGCGGTCGCCGGTCGCCGGCACCGTGGCGGCCAGCACCCCCGCAGCCAGGTAGCCGGCCAGGTACGGGCCTGGGTACAGGGCGCGACCGAGCTCGGTGTGCACCACGCACGCCTCGGCCTGGGACAGGCCCAGGCCGCCGAACTCCCCCGGGATCGTCAGCCCGGCCAGGCCGAGTTCGGCGGCCAGCCGTGTGTGCAGCTGCGGGCTGTAGCCGGCCTCCGTTTCCAGCGCGGCGCGCAGCGCCGCCGTAGGAAGCTCAGCGACCAGGAAGCCGCGCAGGGTGTCACGCAGGGCACGCTGGTCCCCGGTGAGATCCGACTCGTCGCCGACCGTCATCCGGCTGCTCCTAGTACGACCTGGGCAGGCCGAGGACGTGCTCGGCCAGGTAGTTCAGGATCATCTCCTGCGGGATCGGGGCGATCTTGAGCAGCCGGGCCTCGCGCCAGTAGCGCTCGACGTGGTACTCGGTGGCGTAGCCGAACCCGCCGTGGGTCTGCACGGCCGCGTCGGCGGCGGCGAACCCGGCCTCGGCGGCCAGGAACTTGGCCAGGTTCGCCTGTTCCCCGGCCGGCAGGCCCTGGTCGATCCGCCAGGACGCGTGGCGGATGGCGAGCTCGGCCGCGCCGAGCCTTGCGTGCGCCTCGGCGAGCGGGAACGCGATGCCCTGGTTCTGGCCGATCGGACGGCCGAACACGGTGCGGTCCTTGGCGTAGGCGGCGGCGCGGCGCAGCGCCGCCCGGCCGGTGCCGAGGGCCTCGGCGGCGATCAGGACCCGTTCGGCGTTGAGGCCGTCGAGCAGATAGGTAAAGCCCCGGCCTTCCTCGCCGACGCGGTCGCCTGCGTCGACGTACAGACCGTCGTAGGTCACCTCGCAGGAGGCGACGGCGTTGCGGCCGAGCTTGGGGATGGGACGGACGGTCACCGCGGGATCGTTGAGCGGGGCGACGAAGAGGGTCAGGCCGTCGGTGCGCTTCGCGCATTCCCCGACGGGGGTAGTGCGGGTCAGCAGCAGGACCCGCTCGGATTCCAGCGCCTTGGACGTCCAGACCTTGCGCCCGGTGACCCGGTAGCCCGCTCCGTCGGGGACGGCGCGGGTGCGGATGGCGGTGGTGTCCAGGCCCGCGTCCGGCTCGGTCACGCCGAACGCGACGTGCAGGTCCCCGGCCGCGACGCGGGGCAGGTAGCGCTGCTTGAGCTCTTCGGAGCCATGCCTGACCACCGGGTGCATGCCGAAGATCGACAGGTGGATGCTGCTCGCCCCGTTCATGCACGCGCCGGAGGCAGCCACCTCCTCCAGCACGATCGAGGCCTCGGTGATGCCCTGGCCGCCACCGCCGTACCCGGCCGGGATGGCGATGCCGATCCAGCCGCCCTTGGCCATCGCGGCGTAGAACTCCCAGGGGAACGTGTGGCTCTGGTCGAGTTCGGCCCAGTACTCGTCGGGGAACCGGGCGCAGACCTCACGAATCGCCTCGCGGATGAGCCGGTGATCCGGGTCCTCGGCGAAGTCCACGCGATCCTCCGGGCGCAGCGTCATTAACGGCTCGGCGTTATTAATCCAGTATCAAATACTAGATCAGTAGATTATCTTGCGGTCAAGGCCGCGAGCACGCGACAGATCAGTGACGCCGGCGTGGGTCACCAGGTGTTCGCAAGGCTCGATTCATGTCTATTATGGCGGCGACTTAGCCGCTGGCGGCTCGTCGGGATCAAGCCTGACCAGGAGCAGATCGGTCCTGGCGAAGTCGTCTCCGACGCACAAGAGCGGCTCTCCTGTGAGGGACGCAACTGCGTACGTGCAGCAGTCACCGAAGTTCAAGGCAGCCGGGTGCCTGCCCTTGCCGAACCGGGAGTAGGCGTCGAGCGCCGCGCTGGCGTGAGCCTCTTCAAAGGCCACGGTCTGGACCGAGTTTTCCTGCAGAAACCTTGCGAGTACCGTCTTCCCCCGCGGCCCGAACCGGGCGGTCAGCACCATGCCCGTCTCCAGCTGAGTCGGGGCGCCGATCCGGGGGCTTGGCGCAGCAGCCAACTGATGGACGACCCGCTCATACCCAGGTTCCCTGCCGATGACGGCCAGGATCGCGGACGAGTCGATGATCATGCGCCAGACTCACCGAACCCGAGGATCTCCTCGCGTTCTGCCTTGGATACCGGCTTTCCGAGCTGGTCGGGCGGCACCAGTGGCCAGATCTCCTCCTCGAGGAACCTGATGAGGCGCTCCTCCCGCTGCCTGACGGACAGGCGGGATTGCGCCTGGAGAACCTGACGCAGGGCGTACCGGACGGCCCCGGTCTTTGTCGTCCCCGTCAATGCGGCAACCTCGGCCGCCAGGCGTTCCGTCTCGGGATCCTTGATGTTCAGTGCCATTGATACATGGTACCTAGAAGGGTGGAAAGGTACCAGGAATCAGGGTCCAAACCAGGTGGTGAGCGCGTCGGGAAGCCCTGGGTCGGCCAGGTCTCCCGCCCAGGCGACATATCCGTCGGGGCGGATCAGCACGGCAGCGGGAGCAGGGACCGCGCCAAGGACCGGAAGCTCCCACGTACCGGCGTATCTGGCGTCGATCAGCCGGACCCGGTCCGCCCACGGCGTGATGTCGAAGCCACCGGGCTCACCGAGGTTGAGCAGCACCGGCCGGGCGTCGTGCAGCAAGGTGAATACCCGCAGCGGGCCGCCGGCGGTGGCCAGGTCGAGATCGGGCATGCGGCGCCCGAGCAGCGGGTGCCCCTCGCCGAGGTCGTAGTGGATGTCCAGGCCGGCCATCATGGCGCCGAACCGCTTACGGGGCTCGTCCATGCTCAGCAATTCCGTCATGGTGTCGCGCAGGGCGTCGATACGCGCGTCTGCCCGGGTCAGCGGGGTCTGCGCCATGTTGGTGCGCAGCACCCGGGCCGCGACCGGGT
>DAIOWL010000072.1:0-9255 GCA_036758545.1 Streptosporangiaceae bacterium
TGACGCCTGCGATGATGTCGTCGACGTACCGCTGGTACACGGCCATGTCGTCGCGGGTCCCGAGGCCCAGGTTCTTCTCCACCCGCCCGACGTAATAGCCCTGCGCGTTGACCGCCGGGCCCAGCGCGGACTTCGGTATCGGCGCGTAGTCGGGCAGGGTGCCGGCTGATGCCGGCTCGGCCAGGGCGCCGCCGGCCAGGGCGGCGACCGCGGGGACGGCCGCTACCGCCGCGCTGCGGGCGAGGAACGAGCGGCGGTTCGGGCCAGGGTTAGCTGACATGGACATCCTTTCCTGACATACGAGAGATGAGACGCTCAGGCGCCGTAGGCGGGCACGACCGCGCCGCTCACCGGTCCGGCGGAATGGCTCGCGAGGTAAACGAGGATGTCAGCGATCGCCTCCGGCGTGACCGCGTGCGCCAGCGCCTCCGCCGGGACGAACTGGCGGGTCGCCGCGGTGTCGAGCAGCTGCGGCGCGACCGCGTTGACCCGGATCCCGAGCGGGCGCAGCTCCAGGTCGAGCACCCGGGTGAGGTAGACCAGGCCGGCCTTGCTCAGGGCGTAGCTGGCCTGCCCGGCGGTCGGCTCCAGGCCCGGCCGCGAGGCGACGTGCACGATCGAGCCCGAGCCGCGTTCCCGCATGTACGGCACCACCGCCTGGGTCAGCCACAGAGCCGAGCCCAGGTTGACGTCGATCATGGATCGCAGGTCTTCAGGCGTTACCGCCAGCGCGTCGCCCAGGCCGTACATGCCGATGGTGTTCACCAGCACCTCGGGCGGGCCGGCCGCGGCGGCAATCCGGTCGACGACACTGCGCGCCGCGGCCGGGTCGACCGGGTCGGCCACTTCGCGCCCGATGCCGTCCGGCAGCTCCTTCAGGCCCTGCTCGTTCCGGTCGATCCCGGTCACGGCGTACCCGGCGGCCGCCAGCTTGGCCGCTGTCGCCCGGCCGAGCTCGCCGCCCGCGCCGGTCACGATCGCTACCTGCTCGCTCATTTGTTTCTCCTTCCGGTCCGGTTCAGGGTCACCTCCGGATAGGTGAGCGGTCATCACCGGATTACGGTGATCCGCAGGCGATACGTTTACTGGCATGTGGACCGCTGACCGGCCGCCGCAGTGGGTGGGCCGCGAGCAGGAGCTCGCGATCCTCAGGGCTGGGGTCGAGGCTCTCGGGCGCGGGGAGGGGGCGGTGGTCTGGGTCGAGGGCGAGCCTGGCATCGGCAAGTCCTCCCTGGTCGCCGAGGCCCTGGCGGTCGGCGGCAGCCCGGGGTGGGATATCGGGTGGGGGATCGCCGGTCAGCTCACTGAGCGGCTGCCGCTGCGGGTGATGCTGGACTGCCTGCAGGTACGACCGGGTTCGCCCGACCCGCGGCGTGCGCACGCCGCCGATGTGCTCCGCCGCCTCCGGCAGGGCCTGTTCGCGGACGGCGATGCGTCCGCTACCGGCATCGAGCTGCTGGTGGGGCTGGTCGATGAGCTCAGCGCCGCCGCTCCGGCCGTCATCGTCCTCGACGACCTGCAGTGGGCCGACGACGCGTCGCTGATCGTCTGGCATCAGCTCGCCGCCTCCATCGGCCAGCTGCGGCTGCTGCTGATCGGGACGTGCCGGCCGACGCCGCGCCGACCCGAGGTACAAGAGCTTCGCGCGGCCGCCATCCGGCACGGGGGCGCGGTCGTCACGCTGGGCCCGCTGACCGAGACCGACGTGACGGCCCTGGTGACGGCCATGCTCGGATCACCACCCGGGGACACGCTGCGGCAGCTGACCGCGCAAGCGGCCGGCAACCCGCTATACGTGCGCGAACTGGTCGACGCCATGGTGCGCGAGCGGGCCCTGGAGTTCGGCCCCGCCGCCGAGGTTGCGGCCGCCGGGGAACGGCTACCAGCCTCGCTGGCCGCCGTGCTGACCGACCGACTCAGCTCCGTGTCGGCCGGCACGGCGCAGCTGCTGCAAACGGCGGCGCTGCTCGGCGGCCGGTTCGCCGTTACCGACCTGGCCGTGGTGCGGCACCGGCCGCCGTCGGAACTGACGGCCGACGTCCAGGAGGCGGTGGCAGCGGGTATCTTGACCGGTTCAGAGCCGGACCTGGCGTTCCGTCACCTGCTAATCCAGCAGGCGCTCTACGAGAGCATGCCGGCCGCGCTGCGGACGGCGCTGCACGCCGAGGCGGCCCGGGAACTCGCCGCCGCGGGCGCGGACGTGCTGAGCGTCGCGCAGCAGCTGTCCGCCGCGAACAAGCCGGGCGAGTCCTGGGTCCGGACGTGGCTCGTCGAGTCCGGGCCCGCGCTGGCCATCCGGGCCCCGCAGGTCGGGGCCGAGATACTCCGGCGCGAGCTGGACGCGACGCCCGCTGGCGACGAAGCCCGGGACGGGCTCATGGCCAGCCTGGCCTGGGCCCTGCTCGCCGCCGGGTCCTATCAGGAGGCGGCCGCCCAGGCCAGCCGGGCACTGACCGTGATGACCGATCCGGCGCGGCGGGCCGAGACCCACTGGGTGCTGACCCGCGCACAGGTCAGCGCGGGCCGCAGCGATGACGCGATCGCGACCATACGACAGGCCCTGGCGTCGGCCGAACTGCCCGCCGAGTGGCGGGCCCGGATGCTGGCCTTGCTGGCGATGCTGCAACGGGCCGCGACCGGCGACCTGGACGCGGCCGACGCGACCGCGATCGAGGCCCTGACCACCGGCGAGGAGGCTGGCGACGCGTTCGCGACGGCGCACGCCCTGACCGATCTGTGGCTGACCCGTTCCGTCCGGCGCGATCACGTGGCCGCGCTCGACCACATCGACCGGGCGCTGCGCGTGCTGGGCGACGACCCTGGCCACGCGGACCTGCGCTCGTTCGCGCAGGACGGCTGCATCTTCACGCTGCAGAACCTGGACCGCTGGCCGCAGGCCGAGGTGACCCTGCGGCGCGCCCGCGAAGCCTCCCAGCGCAGCGGGAACCCCGATCGCGCGACCTGGGTCACCGCGGCGGTGCTGCGGTACTGGCTCGGCGAGTGGGATGACGCACTGGCCGAACTGGGCCCGGATGACACCGACGCTCCTGGGCTGACGCATTCCTTCCTGCGCGAGCGCTGGTCCGCGCTGCTGCTGCACGGCGTGTCCGCGCTCATCGCCGGCCGCCGGGACGAGCGCACAGCCGCCGACCAGCAGCTTCGCCAGGGCCTGGCGCTGCCCATCCAGACCTTGGCCGATCGGGAGAACCAGGACTTCCTGGTCGCCGCGCACGCGCTCGCGCTGGAGCAGAGCGGGGAGACGCACCAGGCCATGGCGAGGCTAGCCGGGATGCTGCCGCGGCGCGACGGGGAGATGACGCTCATCCACCAGTGGCTGCCGGATCTGGTCCGGCTCGCGCTGACCGCGGGCGACCGGCCGATGGCACAGGCCGCGACGCGAGCCTGCCAGGCGGAGGCCGCGGCGGAGACCCATCCGGCCCGGGCGACAGTGGCCAGCTTGCGATGTCGCGGGCTCCTCGAGTCCGACCCCGATCCGCTCACCGAAGCTGTCGCGCACTACCGGGCGCTCGGGCCGGCCACCGAAGTGCCCGCCGCACTGGAGGACCTGGCCGTCGTGCTGGCCAGGAGCGGCCGGGAAGAGGAGGCCAGGACCGCCTTCACCGAGGCGGTCGGCCTCTATGAGGGCCTGCAGGCCCGCTGGGACATCCGGCGCGCCGAGGGCCGGCTCCGTCCCCTCGGCGTCAGGCGCGGCGGGCGCGGCCAGCGGGCCCAGCGGGCGGCCTTCGGCTGGGCGGCGCTCACCCCGACCGAGGTCAAGATCGCCGTCATGGTGGCCAGGGGCGAGTCGACCTCGGACATCGCCAGGAGCATGTCCTTGTCCCGGCGGACCGTCCAGACCTATATCTCGCACATCCTCGCCAAGCTCGGCGTGAAGGGCCGGGTGGACATCGTCCGCGAGGCGCTGCGCCAGGGTGTCTCGCCCTAGGTGTCGCGCCGGTCGCGTCACCGCCGCAACGCGATTTATCGTCAGATGACGATTGTCCACCGCCCGTTCGGCCGGTTCCCTGGACCTATGTCCACCGTAGGTCTCTCCCAGCCGCCGATTGCCCGTGACGAGCTCGTCGCCTGCCTCGACCGCATGACCGCGCGGAAGGTGACGATGATCTGCGCGCCGGCCGGCAGCGGCAAGACGTCGCTGCTGCGCGCCTGGGCCGAACGTCCGGCCGGGGATCGCCGGCTCGCCGTCGTGCAGGTGCGCCGCGACCAGCACGACGCTCAGCCTTTCTGGCTCGACCTGCTCGACGCCGTCCGTCAGGCCTTCGGCGCGACCCACGGTGAACCGCCAACCGCGACACCTGACTTCAACGGGCGGGCGATGGGCGACCGGGTGCTGGCCGAGCTCGCCGAGCACCGTGGTCGCGTCATCCTCGTCATCGACGATGCCCACGAGCTCGCCTCGACAGAGGCGCTCGCCCAGCTCGGCCGCCTGCTGACCAACCTCCCGGCGCAGGCGCACGCCATCGTGGCGACCCGCCACGATCTCTGGCTGGGCCTGCACCAGCTGCGCCTGACGGGCGAGCTCGCCGAGATCCGCGGGCCTGACCTGCGCTTCACTGCGGCGGAGACCCGCGAGCTGCTCGAAGCCTCAGGCGTAGAGCTGTCCGATACCGGGACGGCGCTGCTGCACCAGCGGACCGAAGGCTGGGCCGCGGGCCTGCGGCTCGCCGCGCTTTCCCTGGCGGACCATCCGGACCCGGAGCGGTTCGTCGCGGAGTTCTCCGGCACTGACCGGACGGTCGCGGACTACCTGATTGCCGAGATGCTGGAACGTCAGCCCGCCGAGGTGCAGGATCTGCTCCTGCGCATCTCGCTCCTGGACCGGGTCAACGGCGAGCTAGCCGACGTGCTGACCGGGCGGCCGGGATCGGAACGGATCCTGCTGGAACTCGAGGACGCGAACGCGTTCGTGGTGTCGCTTGACCCCGAACGGACCTGGTTCCGCTCCCACCAGCTGTTCGGGGACTTGCTCCGGCTGGAGCTGCGCCGGACATCGCCCGAGGACATGCCGGCCCTGCACCGGCGGGCCGCCACGTGGTTCGCCCGCCATGGCCAGGCCGTCGACGCCATCCGGCACACCCAGGCGGCGGGCGACTGGCCCGAGGCAGCCCGGCTGCTGGCCGACCATGCGTTGAGCTTGACCCTGGACGGGCAGGCCCGGACCATCGAGGTGCTGGTCCGGTCCTTCCCGCCCGGCGCCGCCGCCGACCCCGAGCTGGCCCTCGTCCGCGCGGGCAGCGACCTGCTCCAGGGGCATCTGGACGAGGCGGCCGCCCATCTGGCCGTCGCCACGCCGTACGCCGAGACGACGCCGCCCGACCGCCGCCGCCGCCTGGAGCTGGCGATCACGTCGCTGCAGCTGTGGCTGGCCCAGCGCCGCGGCCACCTGGCCGGCGTCGTCGAGCAGGCCGGGTTCCTGGCCGCTCCGGTGACCGGGCGGTGCGGCGAGGAGATCGCGCTTGCCAGCGACCTGCGGGCCGTCGGCCTGATGAACCTCGGAACGGTCGAGGCGTGGTCCCTGGCGCTCACCGACGCCGAACGCCACCTGCGGGAGGGTGCCGCCCTAGCCCGGGAGATCGGCCGCCCCTATCTCGAGGTAGGCTGCCTCGCCCAGCTCGGGTCCGTGGCGGCCGATTCCCTGGCCGCGGCCAGGGAACGCTGCCGGGAGGTGATAGCGCTGGCCGAGCGGCACGGCTGGGGGACCGAACCGGTGATCGCGCCCGCGCTGCTCACCCTGGCCGAGACGACAATCTGGACGGGGGAGTTCGGCGAAGGCGAGCGGTGGCTGGGGCGCGCGACCCGGGCCCTGGAAGCCCACGACGCGCCCGGCATCAGGCCGGGGCTGCATCTGGTAACCGGGATGCTGCACCTCGGCCGGGGGTGCCTGCGGGAGGCACTCGAGGTGTTCCGTGCGCCCGGGCGCCTGCAACCTCAGCTGGCGAGCTCGCTCGCCATGGGCCGCCAGATGACCGGCTGGTCGCTGGCCACGCAGGCCCGCCTGGGCCTGGTCGGCGAGGCACGGGCCGCGCTCGCGGCGCTGGCTGACGACCAGGCCGATGCGGGCGAAATCCGTAACGCCCGCGCCGTGATCTGTCTGGCCGACGGCGATCCGGCCGGGGCCCTGGACGCGCTGCGGGAGGTGCTGGCCGGCACGGCGCCGGTGATCGGGAGCGTCACCGTCATAGAGGCTGAGCTGCTGGCCGGGCTGGCCTCCGCTGCGCTAGGTGACCGGCGCGCGGCGGATCAATCGACCGAACGAGCTTTGTCTCTTGCTGAGGCTGACCGGCTGATGCTCCCGTTCGCGATAACCGGCTCGCGGGAGCTGCTCGAGGCCCTGCCGCGGCACCGGACCGCGCACGCCGCGCTGCTCACCGATATCCTTGATTTTCTGTCCGGCACACCCGTCCCGGCTGGAGACCGGCCCTGGTCGTCGCGCGCGGAGCAGCTCAGCCCGGGTGAGCTCCGGGTGCTGCGGTACCTGCCGACCAACATGTCCCGGCCGCAGATCGCCGGCGAGCTGTCGGTGTCGGTGAACACCGTCAGCACCCACATCCGCAGCATCTACGCCAAACTCGGCGCCGAGGACCGCTCCGCGGCGGTCCACCGTGCCCGCGCGTTGCGGCTCCTCACAGCGGTTCGGTGATAGTAGGCGTATGGAGCCTGGTGATTTCGCCGTGCCGGAGACCCTGCCTGTCGTCATCGGCGTGCGCGGGGCCCGGCATAACAACCTGCGGGATATCGACGTCGACGTGCCGCTGTGGCGGACGGTCGCGGTGGTCGGGGTATCCGGCTCGGGCAAGACATCGCTGGCCATGGGCACGCTGTACGCCGAGGGCCTGCACCGGTTCCTTGAGGGCCTGAGCACCTACAGCCGTCGCCGCCTGTCCCAGGCCCAGCGGCCGGATGTCGACCGGATCGAGCACCTGCCGCCCGCGCTGGCCCTGCGGCAGCGCCCTGGAGTACCGGGACCGCGCAGCACGATCGGCACCATGTCCGAGGTCCTCAACGTGCTCCGCCTGATGATGTCGCGGCTGGGCTCCCACCTGTGCCCGAACGGGCACTACGTCCCGCCGTCGATCGCCGTGCTCCGCGAGGAGATCACCTGCCCGGTCTGCGGCGCGCGTTTCGAGCACCCCAGCGCGGAGTCCTTCGCGTTCAACTCCTACGGCGCCTGCCCGGCTTGCCAGGGCCTGGGCGTACGGTCCGAAGTCGACGTCGGCACCCTGGTACCCGATCCGGACAAGACGATCGCCGACGGCGCGGTGCTGCCGTGGAACTCCGGCGGGCGGCGGCTGTCGATGTACGCCGCGGGCGAGCTCGGGGTCCGGCTCGACGTCCCCTACCGGGAGCTGACCGATCACGAGCGCGACATCGTGCTGCACGGCGAGGCGGTCAAGCGGCAGGTGACGCTGCACTCCGGCCGCAACGGGCGAGCCGTGCAGCTGTCGGTCAACTACGACAACGCGGTGGCCGCGGTGGAACGGTCCCTGCGCAGCGACAACGAGCGCACCCGCCGCCTGGTGCAGCGTTTCCTCGTCACCCGGGTGTGCTCGGTGTGCCATGGCACCCGGCTGCGGCCCGAAGCGCTGACATCGCAGCTGGCCGGGCGCAACCTGGCCGAGATCAGCGCGCTCAGCCTGGCCGGGCTGCGCGGGTTCACGGCCGGCCTGCCTTCCGGGCTTCCCGCCGAGCTGCGCCGGCTGACGGCCGGCTTGCTGGCCGAGCTGGACGGCCGGCTCACGCCCCTGCTCGACGTGGGACTTGGCTACCTGACCCTCGACCGGGCCGGCGCCACGCTGTCGACGGGGGAGCGGCAGCGGATCGAGCTCACCTCGACGGTGCGGGCCAGCACCACGGGCATGCTGTACGTGCTGGACGAGCCGTCCGTCGGGCTGCACCCGAGCAACGTCGCCGGGCTGCTCACGACGATCAGGGCCCTGGCCGGAAACGGCAACTCCGTGGTCGTGGTGGAACACGAGCGGGAGGTCATCCGCAGCGCCGACTGGGTCATCGAGCTCGGCCCCGCGGCCGGCACCCAGGGCGGCACGGTCATCGCCCAGGGCCCGCCCGCCCGCCTGGAAAAGGACCCGGACTCGGTCATCGGTCCGTTCCTCACCGGTACCGCGGCCGTGACCAGGGACCGCCCGGCCCAGCCCCATTCTGACGGGCAGATCACGATCGAGATCGGGGACCTGTACAACCTGCACGACCTCACCGCCGCCTTCCCCGTGGGCCGGCTGACCGCGCTGGCCGGGCCGTCCGGGGCCGGGAAGACCGCCCTCGTCCTGGACAGCCTCATCCCGGCCGCGCAGGCGCTGCTGAGCGGGGCGGCGCTGCCCGGGCACGTCCGCCGCCTGGACCTGGCCGGCATCCGCCAGGTCGTCCAGGTCGACGCCTCACCGATCGGCCAGAACGCGCGGTCGACGCCCGCGACCTACTCCGGGGCATTCGACCACATCCGCCGGGAGTTCGCCGAGTCCGCGTACGCCCGGCGGCGGCGCTGGAAGCCGGGGCATTTCTCCTTCAACACACGCGAAGGGCAGTGCCCCACCTGCCTGGGGCTCGGTCACATCGACCTCGACGTCCAGTACCTGCCCGACATCACCGTCCAGTGCCCGACCTGCCGCGGTGCCCGCTTCAACGACGCCACCCTGGCCGTCCGGGTCGACGGCCTGACCATCGCCGACGTGCTCGGCCTGAGCGTGGACGACGCCCTGGAACGGCTCGCCGGCCGGGCCGCCGTCGTCGCGGCGCTGCGACCCGTCAGCGAGGTCGGACTGGGTTACCTGCGGCTCGGCGAACCGACACCGTCCCTGTCCGGCGGCGAGTCGCAGCGGCTGCGGATCGCTTCCCGGCTCCGCGCCAGCCAGCGCGGCGCGCTGTACGTCTTCGACGAGCCGTCCACCGGCCTGCACCCGCTCGACGTGGCCACCCTGGCCGGCGTGTTCGGCCGGCTGCTGCGGGCCGGGGCCACCATCATCGTCATCGACCACGACCTGGACCTGCTCGCCGTCGCCGACCACCTCATCGACATGGGCCCGGGCGGCGGCCCGGACGGCGGCCGCATCCTCGCCACGGGCCCGCCCGAGGATGTCGCGCGCGCCCCGGCCAGCGTGACCGCGCCCTGGCTAGCCGATCACCTGGGCGTGGCCGGCTCGAAGGCAGCCGAGAACAGGTAGCTGGTCGCCAGGCTGCGATAAGGCCGCCACTTCTCCGCGATGGCCAGGACCTCCTGCT
>DAIOWL010000072.1:9355-10877 GCA_036758545.1 Streptosporangiaceae bacterium
GCGGAGCTGGTCAGGCTCCACGCCCAGCAGGTCGGCGGGTGCGGGGAGATGCCCGCCGAACAGGGCCTGGATCCGGGCCAGGGTCCGCCGGGTCGCCGCGACGGACAGCTGCTGGCCGGTGACCTGGAACAGCAGGGCGCCGAACAGGTCCATCGGAGGCAGCTGCGATATCCACGCCCTGGGATCGAAATCCGGCCGTTCGTCGATCAGCCGTGCCAGCACCGGGTCGGCGTCGCGCAGATACGAACGCGCTCCGGACAGCCACGCGGCGCGGTCAGAATCATCGGTCACCCATTCATCATGACCGGCCGTCAGGTGAACGATTGTCACCTGATTCGGATGAATCACCATGATCCGGTGATGGCTGCTCACCTAGCCGGCCGGGACCGTTGGCGTATCGCGAAGGTACGGCCGCCAGGGGCGTGCCCGGATTCAAGGGAGATACCGTGACATCACCAGTCGAATTGCCGGACTACGCGCCGATCCCGAAGTCCGCGCTCGGCCCGGCCCTGAACGACCAGGGCTATTACGTCGGGCGGGTGGAGCGGAACCTGTACTACGTCACCGACGGCGTCTACCAGGCCGCGTTCCTGACCACCCCGGACGGCGTCGTGCTGTTCGACGCGCCCCCGTCCATCGGCGGCAACCTGCGCCGGGCCGTCGACGAGATCGCCGCCGCCAACGGCGTGACCAACCAGGTGACGCACTTCGTCTACTCGCACCACCACGCCGACCACGGCTCCGCAGCCTTCCTGTTCGACGGGGACGTGACCCGGATCGGGCACGAGGAGACCAGGCGGCTGCTACTCCGCGACGAAGATCAGGCCCGCCCGCTGCCGGATGTCACCTTTGCCGACCGCTACACCCTCGAAGTGGGGGGCGAGCGGGTCGAGCTGGCCTGGCACGGCCCCAACCACACGCCGGACAACATCTACATCCACTTCCCTGACCACGACACGCTCATGTTCATCGACGTGGTCAACGCCGGCTGGGTGGCGATCTACAACCTCAACCTGTCCGAGGACGTCATCGGGTACATGGGCGCCCCGGCCATCGCGCTGTCCTACCCGTGGACCCACCTGATCAGCGGCCACCTCGGCCGGCTCGCCACCCGTGACGACGTCGCGGTGCACCAGCAGTACATCGCCGACATCGACGCCAGCGCGCGGGAAGCCCTGGAGTCGGTCGACCCGGTGCCCTACTACGTGGCGGGCGGGCAGAATTTCTGGGCCGGTGTCAAGGGCCATCTCGACGCCGTCACCGAGCGCGCGGCCGCGCCGATCATCGCCAAGTACACCGGCGTGCTCGCCGCCGCGGACATCGAGGACTTCACCAGGACCACGACGTTCCAGATCATGCAGTCGTACCGCCTGGACCGCGGGCACAGCGGACCGGTCCACCCCTGACCAGAACGGACCAGGCGATCCCGGAGCCTGCGCGCGCCATGGCCGCGGTGGATGCTCCCAGCCTCTCGTACTCGTCGGCATCAGGGCGGTGGGTGCTGGCCGTCAGCGTGCTCGGC
>DAIOWL010000072.1:10977-13976 GCA_036758545.1 Streptosporangiaceae bacterium
CGGCGTGCGGGCTCGCCCCGGACGTGGTGTTCCTCATCATCACCCGGGTTCTCCAGGGTGTCGGGGCGGCCCTGCTGACCCCGGGCAGCCTGGCCATCCTGGAAGCCTCGTTCCGGCCCGCCGACCGCGCCCGGGCGATCGGCGCCTGGTCAGGCCTGGGCGGTATCGCTATCGCCGCCGGGCCGCTGGTCGGCGGCTACCTCATCTCGGCCGCTTCCTGGCGGTGGATCTTCTTCATCAACATCCCGATCGCGGTGATGGTGATCGTGCTGGGCGCACGGCATCTTCCCGAATCGCGCAGCCCAGACGCGAGCGGCACAACTGACTACCTGGGCGCGGCGGCCGTGGTGGTGTTCCTGTCCGGCATTACCTTCGCGTTCATCGAGGCCCCCGTGCTCGGCTGGTCGTCACCCGCCGTGCTCACCATGGCGTTGCTCGGTGTGGTAGGGCTGGCTGTCTTCCTGGCCTGGGAGCGCCGCGCGGCCTCGCCGATGCTGCCCCTGTCGGTCTTCGCCCAGCGGCAGTTCGCCGCGGTCAACGCCGTGTCGTTCCTCGTGTACGGAGCGCTGACCGGCGCGACGTTCCTGCTGCCGGTGGTCCTCCAGGTCGTATCGGGCTACTCGCCGCTCGGCTCCGGGCTGGCGCTGCTGCCACTGACCATCATCATGCTCGTGCTATCGGGCCGGTCCGGGCAGCTCGCCGCCCGGATCGGGCCTCGCTTGCAGCTGAGCGCGGGCCCCCTGGTGACCGGCGCGGGCCTTGCCTTGCTGACACTCGTCCCGTCCGGGTCCAGCTACGTGCTGTACGTCCTGCCGGCGGTCGTCGTGTTCGGGCTCGGGCTCGCGATCACGGTCGCGCCGCTCACCGCCACCGCCATGAGCTCGGCGCCCGCCGATCACGCGGGCATCGCGTCGGCGGTCAACAACGACGTGGCCCGGTTCGGCGGCCTGCTGGCCGTCGCCATACTGCCTGCCCTGGCCGGCATCACCGGCTCTGCCTACCTGAACCCGGACGCACTCGCCGCGGGATTCCGGACCGCGGTGCTCATATCGGGCGGGCTCTGTGCCGCCGGAGGGCTGCTCGCCGCCGTCACCATCACCAACCCGGCCCGCGAGCACCCTGACGCTGTTACGTCCGAGCCGTGCCTGCACTGCGGTCTCGATGCGCCTCCGCTGACAGCTACCCTGCCTCGGGGGTGAGCTGGCGGACCTCAAGCAGGTCGAGGCCGAGCGCCTCGATCTCAGCCAGGACACCGTAGAGCCCAGGCTGGTCCAGCACGCCGGTCAAGACCGTCTGCCGCCCTTGCCGCTCCCACGCCATCGCCGGAAACGCGGACAGCAACATGGCGCCGAGATGGCCGTTGATCCGGATCATGTACCTGGCGGACGCGGGGCCCATGCACCGATCGTCCGGCGCGACCAGGTGAGCCCGCATCACCAGGATCTGGTGACTAAGCTGAGAGGTGACAAGCTAGCGCGCGCTGGAAATCGAGTTCAGAATTCAGGCGTGGTATTGAGGGCCGATCACCGGCAGCCGGGTCCGGCAGCTCCGCGGCTCATACAGCGCGGAGAACTCCTCGCGTCCCTCGATCGCGCGGCGCAAGCCAAGGTAACGCTTATCTCGGCCCCCGCAGGCAGCGGCAAGACCTCGCTGTTGCGGGCCTGGGCGGATGGACCGGGTCAGCCGTATCGGCTGGCAGTCGTCCAGGTGCGGCGCGACCAGCAGGACTCACAGCAGTTCTGGCTGGCCGTCCTCGGCGCCATCCGGAAGGCGAACGGCACGTCCGGCGAAGGCGAGCAGCTGGCCGCGACACCCGGCTTCAGCCCAGGCGCGACCGCCGACCGGGTTCTCTCGGAGCTCGCTGAGCACCGCGACCGCACCTTTCTGGTCATCGATGATCTGCACGAGCTGACCTCGCCGGAAGGGCTCGCGCAGCTGACGCGGCTGCTGGAGAAGCTCCCCCCGCACGTACACGCGATCCTCGCGACACGGCGCAGCCTGCCGCTACGGCTGCACAAGCTGCGCCTGGCCGGCGACCTGGCCGAGATCCGTACCGCGGATCTGCGCTTCACGCAGCGCGAGACCCGCGAATTCCTGGAGGCTTCGGGCATCGCCCTGTCGGAGGCCGGGGCCACGCAGCTGCACCAGCGCACGGAAGGCTGGGCCGCGGGCCTGCGGCTCGCGGCGATCTCACTGGCCAGCCGCCCTGACCCCGAGCGATTTGTCGCGGAGTTCTCCGGCAGCAACCGGACCGTTGCCGAGTACCTTCTCGCCGAGATGCTGGAGTACCAGCCAGCAGAGGTCCAGCAGCTACTTCTGCGTACCTCCCTGCTCGACCGCGTCAACGGCGAGCTGGGGGACCTGCTGACCGGTCACCCCGGCTCCGAGCGGATCCTGCTCGACCTCGAAGACGCCAACGCGTTCGTCGTATCGCTCGATCCGGGCCGGACCTGGTTCCGGTATCACCACCTCTTCGCTGACTTGCTCCGGCTCGAGCTGCGCCGCAGGCTCCCCGAGCAACTGCCGGTCCTGCACCGGCTGGCCGCGGGGTGGCTGACCGAGCACGGCGAGATCGTCGACGCCATCCGGCATACTCAGGCCGCGGGTGACTGGTCCGACGCGGCACGGCTGCTCGCCGACCACTCGTTCGGCCTGACGCTTGACGGACAAGCCCAGACCATCCAGACGCTGCTACGGGCCTTCCCGCCCGGTGCCGTCACCGAGGGGCCGGATATCCCTCTCGCGCGGGCCACCAGCGAGCTTGCCCGGGGACGCCTGGACGAGGCGGCTGCTCACCTGACCGTAGCCGAAACCTCGATCGCCGCGACTCCGGCCGACCGCCGGCACCGCCTCGAGGTGGCGACTGCGGCGCTGAGACTGTCGCTGGCACGCAAGCGCGGCAGCCTCGCGGGTGTGGTCAAGCAGGTCAGATTCCTGGCCTCGCCGGTGACCGGGCAGTCCGACGAGGACATCGCGCTCGACAGCGACCTGCGCGCGGT
>DAIOWL010000073.1:0-3544 GCA_036758545.1 Streptosporangiaceae bacterium
GGCCGGAGGGGGGTGGTTGCGCCCGGCCCCCGGAGCGCGGCGGCGCGGACGGTGGCGGGGAGGTGCAGGGCGAAGGACCGGTCCTGCGGGAGGCGGGCGCCCACAGTACGGCCGAACGGGCCGCGGGCCGCGGACCGACGGCCTGGCGCGCCCTCGCCGACCCCCGGCACGGTGAGCAGCCGGGCCCGGAACGGGGCCGCGGGCGCAACCGGTTCGCTCGGCGGGGCGTCGGCGGGCTGCTGGGTCTGGTGGGGCATGCTGGAATCCGGGAGGCCGCCTGGACCACTGGGGCCGCCGGGGCCACCGTCCGGATCGTCATCCGGGCCGCCGTCTGGACCGTCGTCCGGGCCGCCGTCCGGGTCTTCGGGGCTGCGGGAGCCGGGCGGCTCGGGGCCGGGATCGGGCTCGGAACTGGCTTCCCGCAGGGCCTCGTCGAGGGCCTGCTCGTCCAGGCCGGGGGCGTCGAACGGGTCGCGGCGGCGGCGGTGCGGCAGGGCCAGCCGGGCCGCGATGCGGATGTCCTCCTCGGTCACCACGTCGCGCCCGTGCCAGGCGGCCAGGGCGATCGCGGTCCGCGCGGTCACCAGGTCGGCGCGCATGCCGTCGACGCCGAACGAACCGCACACCGCGCAGATCTGGCGCAGCGCGGCGTCCGGCAGGTCGACGCCGGGAAGGCGGTCGCGGGCCGCGGCCACCTGGGCCGCCAGGGTTGCGGTGTCCGCGGAGAAGCGGGTTGTGAAACCCGCCGGGTCGGCTTCGAAGGCGAGCCTGCGGCGTACCACCTCGGCCCGTTCGGCCCAATCTTGACTGGCCGTGACCTGTACCGTCAGCCCGAACCGGTCCAGCAGCTGCGGGCGGAGCTCGCCTTCCTCCGGGTTCATGGTGCCGACCAGCAGGAAACGCGAGGCGTGCCGGACCGAGACGCCCTCGCGCTCCACGTAGTTCACGCCCAGCGCGGCCGCGTCGAGCAGCAGGTCGACCAGGTGGTCGTGGAGCAGGTTGACCTCGTCCACGTAGAGCACGCCGCGGTGCGCGGCGGCCAGCAGCCCGGGCTGGAAGGCGGTGGTGCCCGCGGTCAGCACGCGCTCGATGTCCAGCGATCCGGTCAGCCGGTCCTCGGTGGCCCCGACCGGGAGCTCGGCCAGCGTGACCGGGCGCAGCTCGGGTGCTGCCGCGCCGTGCGGGCCGGCCGGGCAGGCCGGATCGGGCGCGGCGGGATCACAGGAGAACGGGCAGCCGGAAACCACCGGCACCGGCGGCAGCAGGGCGGCCAGCCCGCGGACCATGGTCGACTTCGCGGTGCCCTTCTCGCCGCGGACCAGGACCCCGCCGATGGCCGGGGACACCGCGTTGAGCAGCAGCGCCAGCTTCAGGTCCGCCATCCCGACGATGCCAGCGAACGGATAGGCGTTGTCGGTCGCCATATAGCCAGTCCTTCCCGGGTTTCCTCGCCCGAAGTGGAGGAACTCAACGGCAGCCGGAGTCTCTGGCTCCCGGTCGAGACGGCGACCTCGCGCGTCACCCCGGTCACAGTTGCGGGACAGCCCCGGATTCGCACCGGCGTTCCTCCGCGTCGCTACCTCAGCACAGCATGACATACCCCGCCGGACGCGGTGCCGGACAGTGCCGGCTTACCCGCCGGGTACACTAGCCCCGGCCCGAAGAGCCTTTTGGGTTCGCTGGGGCGCACGTTGCCAGCCATTCGGCAGGTAACTCTCAGCTGACACGGGTAGCGTGAGCGCACTGGCGACACTCAGCGCCTCAGGCCTCGGGCCTGGCGAGATGGCATGTACCGACATGTGACAGATATCTCTAAACGCTGAACGGAGCATGCATGGCGAATTCGCGTGTCCTGGTGACCGGCGGTGCCGGGTTCATCGGCCGCAGAGTGGTCCGCGCTTTGCTGGCCGAGGGGCATGAGGTCACAGTGGCCGACCTGCGGGCCTTTCCCGACACGGCGGTGCGTTCTGTCGTCGGAGACCTGTGCGAACCCGACGTTCCCGGCCGGGCCATCCGCCCGGGGACCGATGTGATCATCCACCTGGCCGCCATCACCTCGGTGCTCGCGTCGGTACAGGACCCGGTGAGCACCCACCGGCTCAACGTCGACACCACCGCCCGGCTGCTCGAGCTGGCCCGCGAGAACGAGGTGGGGACCTTCCTGCTCGCCTCGACCAACGCGGTCGTCGGCGCGGGCAGCGCGCCCGGCGAGGTCATCACCGAGCGGACCGTGCTGCGCCCGCTCACCCCGTACGGCGCCACCAAGGCGGCGGCGGAGATGCTGCTCGGCAGCTACGCCAGCTGCTACGGCATCACCGGCGCGGCGCTGAGGTTCTCCAACGTGTACGGCCCGGGGATGGGCGAGAAGGACAGCTTCATCCCCCGGCTGATGCGCGCGGCCCGGGACGGCGAGGGCGTCCAGGTCCGCGGCGACGGCAGCATGCTCCGTGACGTGGTGCACGTGGACGACATCGTGCAGGGCATCCTGACCGCCTGGCGGGGACGGCACAACGGCCCGCTGATCCTCGGCTCGGGGACTTCGGTCACGGTGAACGAGATGGTGACGACGGCCCGCAAGGTCACCGGCGCGCCCATCCCGGCCGAGAACGTGCCGGTCGGCAACGGCGAGATGCCAGCCGTGGTATTGGACATCGCGGCGGCGACGGCGCTCGGCTACCGGCCCGCCTACAACCTGGAGGCCGGCATGGCGACGGTCTGGCCGGATTTCGATCCGAAGGAGGCGTGCTCGTGATCTATAAGGACCCGCGGGACCAGGTGGTCGACGACGCCGCCATCAAGGCGCTGACCGACGCGTACGGCGAGCGCGTGACCAGCCTCCCGCCGGTCGCGATCGTGATCGCCGCCTACAACGAGGCCGGGGCCATCGGGCCGGTCATCGAGGCGCTGCCGGCCGAGGTGTGCGGGCTGGCCACGGCCACCATCGTGGTCGCCGACGGCTGCGCCGACAGCACCGTGGCCGAGGCGGCCGAGGCCGGCGCCATGGTCGCCGACGTGCCGGTCAACCGCGGCCAGGGCGCCGCGCTGCGGCTCGGCTACCGGATCGCCCGGGAGGGCAGCGCCGCCTACATCATCACCACCGACGCGGACGGGCAGTACAACCCGGCCGAGATGGCGACCGTGCTGGGACCCGTGGTGGCCGGCGAGGCGGACTTCGTGACCGGCTCCCGGCAGCTCGGCAGCCAGGAGACCAAGGACATGATCCGGCGCGCCGGGGTCAGGTTCTTCGCCAGCACGGTCAGCCTGCTGACCGGGCAGCGGATCAGCGACACGACGTTCGGGCTGCGGGCCATGCGCTCCGAGGTCACCGGCGCCGTCCAGCTCGCCCAGCCGCAGTACCAGGCGTCCGAGCTGCTGATCGGCGTCATCACCCACGGCTACAAGATCGCCGAGGTGCCCGCGACCATCCACCGGCGGCGGGTGGGTGAGAGCAAGAAGGGCCAGAACCCCCTGTACAAGCTGCACATCCCGGGGGTGAACAACTTCTTCTACGGGCTGCGCTTCGCCCGGGTGGCCTACGGCACCT
>DAIOWL010000073.1:3644-13928 GCA_036758545.1 Streptosporangiaceae bacterium
TGACGACGGACGCGGCGAAGAGGACGTAGTGGAAGAACAGGAAGCGCAGCAGGAACGTGCCGATGTTGGCCGTGCCGTACACGGCGTCCACGTAGAGCACGCGCTCGACCCCGGTCAGGTTCATCCAGCCCGCCGAGTGGTACGCGAACTTGGTGGCCAGCAGGAGGATGACCACGACCATCGCGGAGACGATCCAGAACGGCAGGGTCTCCTTGAGCAGGCTCGGGCGGCCCTTCCGCTTCCACGCCCAGCGGCTGAGCACGTAGCTCACCAGCGCTCCGGAGAACCAGCTGACGATGCTCGCCCAGGTGGCGGTCAGGTCCAGCGGCCCGGCGCAGATCGTCAGCACCACCTCGGTGGTGGCGAACGCCGCGATAGCCGCCACGGTGAAGCGGCCGAAGCGGATGCCGAGCTTGCTGCGCGCCTTCTGGACCAGCGTGTCGCCGAGCCGGTTGGTTACCAGAGCCATTGATGTCCTAGGTTAGCTGGCCGAGCATGGAGGACTGCTTCGTATACAGTACAAAAACCGTGCAGGCCAGTGGGCTACCCTGGCCGGGTCGCGCTACGCGCCGCGCGGAGCATGTTTCGGTGTCCGCACTCAGAGCACGTTACCGCCATCATGCGACACCCGCTGGGCGGCGGCGAAAAGTCAGGCCGATCACGACGGACCGATCACACGGACAACGGAGAGGTTAGGACCGGACCATGAGGATCTTGGTGCTGGGCGGGGACGGGTACCTGGGCTGGCCGACGGCGCTGCACCTGTCGCAGGCCGGCCACGAGGTGGCGGTGGCCGACAACTTCGTCCGCAGGCACTACGACGACGAACTCGGGGTCGAGTCCCTGGTGCCGATCGAGCCGCTGCGAACCCGGATCGCGGTCTGGCAGGAGCTGACCGGCTTCAGGATCGGCATGTACATCGGCGACCTGACCGACGCCATGTTCACGTATCACGTCATCGAGGACTTCCGGCCCGACGCGGTCGTCCACTACGCCGAGCAGCGGGCCGCGCCGTACTCGATGATCGACCGCAGGCACGCGGTCTACACCCAGCAGAACAACGTGGTCGGCACGCTCAACGTGCTCTACGCCATCGCCGAGACCAACCCGGACATCCACCTGGTCAAGCTGGGCACGATGGGCGTGTACGGCACGCCCAACATCGACATCGAGGAAGGCTGGCTCGAGCTCGAGCACAACGGCCGGCTGGACCGGGTGCTCTACCCCAAGCGGCCGGGCTCGTTCTACCACCTGTCCAAGGTGCACGACAGCTACAACATGGAGTTCGCCTGCCGGATATGGGACCTGCGGGCCACCGACCTGAACCAGGGCGTGGTCTACGGCCAGGCCACCCCGCAAACCGAGATGGACGAGCGGCTGGCCACCCGGTTCGACTACGACGCGGTGTTCGGCACCGTGCTGAACCGGTTCGCCATCCAGGCGGTCATCGGCCACCCGCTGACCGTGTACGGACCCGGCAACCAGACCCGCGGCATCATCGACATCAGGGACACGGTCCGGTGCATCGAGCTGGCCTGCGAGAACCCGGCCAACCGGGGCGAGTTCCGGGTGTTCAACCAGATGACCGAGTCGCTGTCGGTGCAGGAAATCGCCGACACCGTGGCCCGCGCCTACCCGGCCGAGGTCACCATCGAGCACCTGGACAACCCGCGGGTCGAGGCGCCCGATCACTACTACAACGTCAAGCACACCAAGCTGGTCGACCTCGGCCTGGAGCCGCACCTGCTCTCCGACACGCTGATCGAGTCGCTGTTCGAGATCACCAAGCGGTACGCCCACCGCGTCCGGCTCGAGGCGCTCCGGCCGACGGTTGACTGGCGCAAGCCCAGCACGGGCTGACCGGCGTTCGTTATGGTCACCTCGGTGTGCATGACCTGCGGGAACCACTTCCCCGATCCTCGCCCCGGCGTCTGTGTCGTGTGCGCGGACGAGCGGCAGTGGCTGCCGCCGGGCGGGCAGCGCTGGACGACGCTGGCCGACCTGGCCGCGGCGGGGCACGCCTCGGACGTGCGCGAGGTCGAGCCCGGGCTGACCGGGATCGGCGCCGACCCGCCCGTTGCCATCGGGCAGCGGTCGCTGCTGGTGGCCACGTCAGCGGGCAACGTGCTGTGGGATCCGTCGGGGTTCATCGACGACGCCGCGGTGGCCTCGGTTCGGGCGGCGGGCGGGCTGAGCTTCGTGACCGCCAGCCATCCGCATTTCTACGGTGCGATCGCGGAGTGGGCGGGCGCGTTCGGCGCCGAGATCCTGGTGCCGGCCGACGACGCCGGGTGGCTGCGGCCCGGCCCGGCGGCGTCGGTCCGGACCTGGGGCGGGACGCTGGACGTGCTGCCCGGGGTGACGCTGATCCAGTGCGGCGGGCACTTCCCGGGCAGCGCCGTGCTGCACTGGGCGTCCGGCGCGGAGGGCCGCGGCGTGCTGCTGTCCGGGGACACGATCTTCGTGACGCCGGGCGAGGACCGGGTGACGTTCGTCTGGTCGGCGCCGAACAGGCTGCCGCTGTCCGAGGCCGCCGTGACCGGCGTCTGGGACGCGGTGCGGCCGTACCGCTTCGACCGGATCTACGGCGGCTGGTGGGCGCCGGTGCTGCGCACGGACGCCTGGGAGACCGTGCGGCGGTCCGCCACGCGGTACATCGAGCACCTGCGCGGCACGGCTTAGCGGTCTGGCGTGCGCGGGCGGGTCCGGGTTAGCTCAGGCGGATGGTCCAGGCGCCGGTGGCGACGTCCTGGCGCAGCTCGTAGACGCCCGGGGTCGTGCCCTGGCCCGGTGCCGCCTCGACACGCCAGAACATCAGTTCGGGCTGACCAGGCCCGGTCCCGGCCTCCCCGGCCTCCCCGGAATCGGCGGGCTCCCGCCACCACTCCCGGTTGATGACCCAGTGCTCCCAGATGGCGCGGACCGTATAGAGCCGGCTCCGCCAGACGAACCTGACCGGCCTGCCGTCGGGCCTGGCCTTGACCTGGACAGGCTCGCCGTACGTCCCGCTCATGCCGAACCGCCCTCCTGCCCCGCACGCAGTGGCGGCCGGGCGAGCCGGGCCGCCCAGCCGGTCGCTGCCGCGGAGGAAGGCGGGCAGCATCGAGTCAGCAACTTCGATCGAATATAAGTTCATTCGAACAGAAACGCAAATATTTTCCACTAGCTGAGCTGCGATAATCCGCAATGTCAGTGCCCGCCGGCATAGTGGTGGCTGTCAGGCCATTCCGAGGAGGCAAGCGTGTGCTGGCTATGCGACCATCCTGGTGCCACCGAGCTCGATTACGAGGACCACCTGCGACAGCTGATCGCCACGTTCGGCTGGGCCGTGCAGGGCGTGGAACGCGACGGCATTCACCCGCCGTGGGCCTATACGGTCGGGCTCACCCCGCGCCGCCGGCCGGAGCTCGTCATCACCGGCATGGGCCTGACCCGGGCCACGCAGGTGCTCAACGGCGTGGCCGCGCATCTGATGCACGACGCGGCACCCGAGCCGGGGACGCAGGCGGCGCTCCTTGACGGCCCGCTGGTCGAGGTAGTCAGGGTGACCGCGCCGTGGGCGCACCTGAACATGGCCGTGGAGTTCTACGGTCAGCGGATCCGCGGCCTGCAGCTGGTGCACGCCGACAAGCGCGGGCGCTGGCCCTGGGACCCGGGCTACCAGGGCGTGCGCGGCGGCCAGCCCGTGCTGGGCCCGCGGGAGCCGGCCGAACGCCGCAAGCGGGTCGGGTGAGCGCTGGCGGCGGGCCGGGCGGCCCTATCCCTCGGCATCCCAGCCCGGGGCCGGGAACGCTGACAGCAGGTCACGGACCTCGCCGGCGATGCGGTCGAGGGTCGCTTCGTCGTCCTTGGCGGCGGCGGTGACGGCCTCGTCCATCCAGGCCGCGAGCGGCGCCATGTGCTCCTCGCGCAGGCCGCGGGTGGTGATCGCGGGGGTGCCGATCCGCAGGCCGGAGGGGTCGAACGGCTTGCGCTGGTCGAACGGCACGGTGTTGTAGTTCGTCTCGATGCCCGCCCGGTCCAGCGCCTTGGCGGCCGGCTTGCCGCCGATGCCCTTGGAGGTGAGGTCCATCAGGATCAGGTGATTGTCCGTGCCGCCGGAGACCAGATCGTAGCCGCGGGCCAGCAGCGCGGCCGCCAGGGCCTGGGCGTTCTTGACCACCTGGTGGGCGTAGTCGCGGAACTCGGGCTGCGCGGCCTCGTGCAGGGCCACCGCGATCGCGGCGGTGGTGTGGTTGTGCGGGCCGCCCTGCAGGCCTGGGAACACGGCCCGGTCCACGTCCTTGGCGTGCTCGGCCTTGGACATGATCATGGCGCCGCGCGGCCCGCGCAGCGTCTTGTGCGTGGTCGTGGTGATCACGTCGGCGTGCCCGGCCGGGGAGGGGTGGGCACCGCCCGCGATCAGGCCGGCGATGTGCGCGATGTCGGCCACCAGGATCGAGCCCGCCTCGGCGGCGATGGCGGCGAAGGCCGGGAAGTCGATCGTCCGCGGGATCGCCGTGCCGCCACAGAAGATGATCTTGGGCTGCTCCTTGAGGGCCATGTCGCGCACCTCGTCCAGGTCGACCCGGCCGGTGTCGTGGCGGACCCCGTACTGGACCGGCCGGAACCACTTGCCGGTCGCGGAGACCGACCAGCCGTGGGTGAGGTGGCCGCCCATCGGCAGCGCCATGCCCATCACCGTGTCGCCCGGCTGGGCGAAGGCCAGGTAGACCGCGAGGTTCGCGGGCGAGCCCGAATACGGCTGCACGTTGGCGTGGTCCACGCCGAACAGCGCCGTCGCCCGGTCCCTCGCGATCGTCTCGACCTGATCGATGAACTGCTGGCCCTCGTAGTAGCGGCGGCCGGGGTAGCCCTCGGAGTACTTGTTGGTCAGCACGCTGCCCGACGCCTCGAGCACGGCCACCGACACGTAGTTCTCCGACGGGATGAGCCGGGCCTTCTCGTACTGCCTGCGCGCCTCGTCCTGGACGAGCCGGGCGATCTCCGGGTCGGCGTTCTCGACGGCCGGGATGGGCGGGATGTGCATCACAGACCTCCTCGCAGATGAGGCTACACACCCCGGGCACAGGCAGGTCACGGGGGCGCACCAACGAGTGTTCCGGTACCTTACCGGGACATGGCCCAGAGAATCATCCTCGACTGCGATCCAGGGATCGATGACGCGCTGGCGATCGCGTTCGCGCACGGACATCCCGGCATCGATCTAGTCGGCATCACCACGGTGGCGGGCAACGTCGGGCTGGCCAAGACGACGGCCAACGCGCTGGCGGTAGCTGAGTTCGTCGGTGCCGCCGGGACGCCGGTGACGGCCGGCTGCCCCGGACCGCTGCTGCGCCCGGCGCTGGACGCACGGCATGTGCACGGGGACTCCGGGCTGGGCGGGGCGGTCCTGCCGCCGGCCATAGCCAGCCCGGCCCCGGGGCACGCCATCGACTACATCGTCGACACCGTGGGCGCCGCCCCCGGCGAGATCACGCTGGTCGCGACCGGCCCGCTGACCAACATCGCGCTAGCCGTGAAGCGGGAGCCCCGGCTGGCGGACTGGGTACGCCGCTTCGTGATCATGGGCGGTTCGGCGGGCCGGGGCAACGTCACGCCCGCCGCCGAGTACAACATCTGGGCCGATCCCGAGGCCGCCGCGGCGGTGTTCCGGGCCGGCTGGACCGTCACCATGCTCGGGCTCGACGTAACCCTGCGAACCGGGGCGAACGAGGCGGTGCTGCGCCGGATGAGCGAGCTCGGGCGGCTCGGTACCGGGCTGCTGCTGCCCGCCCTGGAGCAGTATCGCTCGGTGAGCGAACCGACGGGCCCAGCCGTGCACGACGTCTGCGCGGTGGCGTGGGTGGCGGAGCCCGACCTGTTCGGCCTGGTCCCGGCGCGGGTTCAGGTGGAGGTGACCGGGCAGTTCACGGCGGGGATGACCGTGACCGACTTCGACTTCCCGGGCGAGGTCGGCAGCGGGAACGCGCAGGTCGCGATGCGCATCGACGCGGACAAGTTCTGGGACGTCACGCTGGGGACCTACGCGAGGGTGGCCGATGCCATCGGGCGCTGACCGCCTACGCTCAGGCGGCGATGCCGGGGCCATGCGCCGGTACGCGCAATTTGACGTCAGGGTCCCTCGGTGCCGCGCGACTCCAGGTCGCCCTCCATGTCCAGGTAGACCTGGCGGAGCTGGTCGAGGGTCTTGGCGTCGGGGGCCTCCCATAGACCGCGGGAGGCGGCCTCGAGCAGGCGCTCGGTGATGCCGCGCAGGGCCCAGGGGTTGGACTGCTCCATGAACGCCCTGGTCTCCTCGTCGAAGACGTAGGACGCGGCCAGCTGCTCGTACATCCAGTCCTGGACCACGCCGGCGGTGGCGTCGTAGCCGAACAGGTAGTCCACGGTCGCGGCGAGCTCGAACGCCCCCTTGTACCCGTGCCGGCGCATCGCCGATATCCAGCGCGGGTTCACCACCCGGGAGCGGAACACGCGCCGGGTCTCCTCGGCCAGCGTGCGCGTCTTCGGCGCGTCCGGGACGGCCGAGTCGCCGATGTAGGCGGCGGGATTGCGCCCGGTCAGCGACCGGACCATGGCGATCATGCCGCCGTGGTACTGGAAGTAGTCGTCGGAGTCGGCGATGTCGTGCTCGCGGGTGTCGACGTTCTTGGCCGCCACCGCGATCCGGCGGAACGCCCCCTCCATGTCCGGCCGGGCGTCCGCCCCGTCCAGGCCGCGGCCGTAGGCGTAGCCGCCCCACACCGCGTACACCTCGGCCAGGTCGCCGTCGTCACGCCAGTTCCGCGCGTCGATCAGCGGCAGCAGGCCGGCCCCGTAGGCGCCCGGCTTGGACCCGAAGATGCGGGTGGTCGCGCGCCGCCAGTCGCCGTGCGCGGCCTGGTCGGCCAGGGCGTGGGCGCGCAGGTAATTGGACTCCGGCGGCTCGTCCAGCCTGGCCACCACGCCGATGGCGTCGTCCAGCAGCGCGATCACGTGCGGGAACGCGTCCCGGAAGAACCCGGAGATGCGCAGCGTGACGTCGATCCTCGGGCGGCCGAGTTCGGCCAGCGGGAGGACCTCGAAGCCGGTGACCCGGCGCGAGGCGTCGTCCCACCGCGGGCGGCAGCCGATGAGCGCGAGCACCTCGGCGATGTCGTCGCCCTGCGTGCGCATGGCCGAGGTGCCCCACACGGTCAGGCCCACGCAGCGCGGGTACTCCCCCTCGTCCGCGAGATGCCTTGTGATCAGCGAGTCCGCGAGGGCCAGGCCGGTTTCGAAGGAGTTGCGCGACGGGATGGCCTTCGGGTCGACCGAGTAGAAGTTGCGCCCGGTCGGCAGCACGTTGACCAGCCCGCGGGTGGGCGAGCCCGATGGCCCGGCGGGTATGTAGCCGCCATCCAGCGCGTGCAGTACCGCGTCGATCTCGCCGCTGGTCGCGCGCAGCCGGGGAACGAGTTCGGCGCACGCGAACTCAAGCACGCGTCGCACCGCGCGGCCGCGCGATTCTTCGTCAGTTTTGGTTGTCATAGCGACCAAAACTGACGAAGGATCTTGATCGCCGGACGGCGTGAGGATGCGGGAGGCGACTTCTGGGGCGCGTGTTGCGTCCCAGTCGGCGTTGGCCATGGCCTCGACGAGCTCGCGCGCAACGCGCTCGTGGTAGTCGGTTTCCACGCGCACGGATGTGGTGGGAGGTGCGGGTGGGGTGAGGGCTGGGGGGGCGGGGAGGGTTAGGGCGTCGCGGAGGCCGGGGAGGGCGCCCCAGCGGGCGCTCCACAGCTGGGGGGCGCGCAGGATGACCAGGACCAGGTTGACCAGGGCCTCGTCTTCCGGGGCGGCGCCGAGGATGTGCAGGCCGTCGCGGATCGCGGCGTCCTTGACCTCGCACAGGTAGCCGTCGATGTGCAGCACGAAGTCGTCGAATTCGGCCGAACCAGGCTGCGCGTCGACGCCCAGGTCCTGGTGCAGGTGGGCAGCCTCGATCAGGGACCAGATCTGGGCCCGGAGCGCGGGCAGCTTGTCCGGATCGAGCGCGGCCACGGTGGCGTACTCATCCAGCAGCTGCTCGAGCTTGGCCATCTCGCCGTAGGTGTCGGCGCGGGCCATCGGCGGCACCAGGTGGTCGACGATCACCGCGTGCCCCCTTCGCTTGGCTTGGGTCCCCTCCCCCGGGTCGTTGACGATGAACGGGTACACCAGCGGCAGGTCGCCGAGCACCGCGTCAGGCGCGCACTGCGCGCTCAGGCCGAGCCCCTTGCCGGGCAGCCACTCCAGCGTGCCGTGCTTGCCCAGGTGGACGATGGCGTCGGCGCGGAAGTCCCCGGCCAGCCAGCGGTACGCGGCCAGGTAGTGGTGCGACGGCGGCAAGTCGGGGTCGTGGTAGATGGCCACCGGGTTCTCGCCGAACCCGCGTGGCGGCTGGATCATCAGCACCACGTTCCCGAAGCGCAGGCAGGCCAGCACGATGTCACCGGTGCTCTCGTCGGTGTACAGCTCACCCGGCGGGGCCCCCCAGTGTGCCTGGATGGAGGAGCCAAGACCGTTCGGCAGATCAGAGAAGAAACGGCGGTAAGCGGCGAGCGGGACCCGGGCCGGTGCGGCGCGGAGCTGGTCCTCGGTGAGCCACTCGGTGTCGTGGCCGCCGGCCGCGATCAGCGCGTGGATCAGCGTGTCGCCGTCCTCGGGGAAGCCGTCGCCGAGGTCGTAGCCGGCCTCGCGCATGGCGCGCAGCAGCGCGACGGCCGAGGCTGGCGTGTCGAGCCCGACGGCGTTGCCGACCCGGGAGTGCTTGGTGGGATAGGAGGAAAGCATGATGGCGACGCGCTTGGCGGCGTTCGGGGTGCGGGCCAGGCGGGCGTGCCGGACCGCGATGCCGGCCAGCCGGGCGGCGCGTTCGGGGTCGGCGGCGTAGCGCGGGATCCCGTCCGGGCCTTCCTCCTTGAACGAGAACGGCACGGTGATCACGCGCCCGTCGAACTCGGGGATCGCGACCTGCATGGCGGCGTCGATCGGGGCCAGCGCGGCGTTCGATGCCTCCCACTGCGCGCGCGAGCTGGTCAGGCAGAGGCCCTGCAGCACCGGCACGTCCAGGGTGGCCAGCAGGCCGGCGTCCCAGTCGCTCTCGCCGGTGGCATCCGCGGCGGCCGAACCGCCGGCCGCGAGCACGGTGGTGATCACCGCGTCGGCCGGGCTGAGCAGCTCGGCGAGCTGGGCGTCGGCTGAGCGGAGGGAGGCGCAGAAGACGGGCCGCGGGGTGGCGCCCCGCTGGGCCAGGGCCTCGCACAGCGTGTCGACGAAGGCCGTGTTCCCGGACAGCTCGTGCGCCCGGTAGAACACGACCGCCACTACGGGGGCGCTTTCATGATCATGGCCAGAACGCGGTGCTATTTGCCCAGAACTGGCCACGATCATGGAATCGGGGGCAGGGTGCAGGCCCTGGGGGGGCATGGGGTGGGGGGGAGAGAAGCCCTCGCCGGTGAGGAAGACGGTGTCGGACAGGAAGCGGGCCAGCTCGCGCAGGTTCTCCGGGCCGCCCTCGCGCAGGTAGGCGAGGGCTTCGGTGGCCACGCCCGCGGGCACCGTGGACAGCGCCATCAGCTCCGCGTCCGGGGCGGCCTCGCCGCCCAGCGCGACCAGCGGCTTACCCGCGGCGACCAGCGCGGCCACGCCCTCGGCCCAGGCGTTCCTGCCGCCGAGCAGGCGCAGCACGACGAGGTCGGCGCGGGCCGCCAGGGCGGCCACCTCGTCCGCGGTGACCCGGGCGGGGTTGGCGGTCAGGTAGCCGGCGCCGGACGCGGCCGCGGCGAGGAGCTCGGTGTCGGCGGTGGAAACCAAGAGAATGGTGAGCACTCACCGATACTGCCATGCTCCGCGACAGCGAACTCGCGGAGCACTCACAGGCGCAGTACAGGGTGACCCTGGGGATGTCCAAGAACCCAGGCCGACGCTTACCGGTATGAACACGATGTATAAGGCGCCCGCCGACGGCGGATTTCCGGCGAGCGCACCCGGCCCTTCCCGGCCGGCCCGAAGTAACAAATGGTACCGCTGGGGCGTGGGCGCCGTTGTGTTCGGCCTCCTCGCGGGCGGCGGGATCACCTGGGCGGCGGTGTCCGGCGGCGGCACCCCGGCCTCCAGTGCCTCCAGCGCGCGGGCGGCCGCGCTGAACACCGCGCTCACCGACGCCGCCGGTAGCCAGGCCGATTCCCCGGCCCGCGTCCGCTGGGCGCTCGGCCGGCTGCGCCACTTCGGTGGCGTGGACGGGACGGCGACCTTCCACAACAAGACCGGTTTCCACACGCT
>DAIOWL010000074.1:0-5336 GCA_036758545.1 Streptosporangiaceae bacterium
GCCGCGCGCTACTGGGCGCCGCTGCAGGACGAGCAGGACATCACCGACAGCCGGCAGGGCCGTGCGCTCGAGCGGTTCCGTATCTTCCTGCACGCGAGCGGGCTGCGCCAGGCCGACCGCCGTCAGGTGGCCGAGGCGGTCGTGGCCAACCACGACTGGACCTACGCCATCGTCACCGAGGCGGCCGCGGCGGGCCACCGGGGTTTCGCGGATCACTGGCGGATGGTGGCCGAGCATGCCACCCGGGCCCGGCGCTGGTGCCAGCGGCATCAGCGCGACCTGATCGCCGCCGCGCGATGACCCGGCCGGAGACCAAGGAGCCGGCCGGGAACCGATGACCCGGCCGGAAACCGTAGAGTGCACCGCATGATCACTGTGGCGCACGAGGCGCTGATCGACCTGATCGTCGACCCGGCCGGTCACGTCGATCCCCGGCTGGGCGGCGCCGGGTTCAACGCCACCCGCGCCGTGGCCAGGCTCGGGTGGCCGGCGGCCTTCCTCGGCCGGCTCTCCGGCGACCGTTTCGGGCAGCTGCTGCGGGCCGACCTGGACCAGCACGGGGTGAAGATCGCGGTCGAGGCCCCGTCCGCGGCGCCGACCACGCTGGCGATGGTGGACCTGGACCCGGCCGGCGTGCCTAGTTACCACTTCTACCTGGACGGCACCTCGGCGGCCGCGGTCGGGCCGGGCGACGCCGTGCTGCCCGAAGGCACCACGGCCCTGCACGCCGGCAGCCTCTGCCTGGTCATGGAACCGGTCGGGACCAGCACCGAGCACATGATGGTCACCGCGCCCGACAGCGTCACGGTCATGCTGGACCCGAACTGCCGCCCGACGGCCATCGCCTCCCGCCAGGACTACCTGGACCGGCTGATGCGCATCCTGCAGCGCGCCGACGTCGTCAAGGTGAGTACCGAGGACCTCGCCTACCTGTATCCGGGCCAGGATGCGCCGGTCGTGGCCGCGGAACTGCTCGCCCAGGGGCCCGCGTGCGTGGTCGTCACCGACGGCGGGGCGCCGGTGCGGGCCTTCGCCGGGGGGCGGCAGATCCGGGCCGACGTCCCGGCCGTCCCGGTGGTGGACACCGTGGGCGCCGGGGACGCGTTCGGCGGCGCCTTCCTCACCTGGTGGATCGGCAACGGCCTGAGCCGGTCCGAGCTGGGCGACGCGGAGACGGTACGGGGCGCGACGCAGGCGGCGATCCTCGCCTCGGTGGTGGCCACCACCCGCGCGGGCGCCGAACCCCCGTGGGCCCGCGAGCTGGCCGGACACGACGGCTGGCGGTGGCTGCCCCCTGGCGACCCGCCTGGTTGACTGGGCCGGTGACCATCCCGACTGTCCTCAGCTTCATCCTGGGCGCGACGGTCGACGTCGCGCTGCTCGCCTACGGCGCCCGCCGGCTGCTGGCCGAGCGCCGCTTCTCGCTGTCACGGACGATCGTCGCGGGCCTGGCCGGCCAGGCCCTGACCAGTGCGATCTTCACCGCCATGGCCAGCGGGTGGCACCTCGGAGCCCACGGGCCCTCACCCGCTTACGGCGTGGTGCTCGGTTTCGCCGCGCTCAGCTGGGCCTGCGGCCTGCTGCTGGCGATGGCGATCCTGGTCGCCTGGCAGGCCTTCATCCCGGCCGGGACCATACCGCCGCCGGCCAGCTGGCCGCGCAGCTTGCGCTCGCGCGCGGCCCGTAGCCGCCGCTACTGGCAGATCGTGCGTATCTTCACCCGCTGCGGGGTCCGGCCGCTGGGCCGGGCACCCCAGGGGGCCAGGTCGGTCGCGCTGGCCCGGTCGCTGACCGAGGCGCTGGACCAAAGCGGCGTGGTGTTCGTGAAGTTCGGCCAGGCCCTGTCCACCCGCCGGGACTTGCTGCCGTCGGAGTTCACCAGCGAGCTCGGCCGGCTGCAGGACCGGGTCAGCCCGCTGCCCTGGGCCCAGATCGAGCGGGTGCTCGGCGAGGAACTCGGCGGCACCGGCGTGTTCACCGAGATCGACACCGATCCGCTGGCCTCGGCCTCCATCGCCCAGGTGCACGCGGCCACGCTGCACACCGGCGAGCGGGTCGTGGTCAAGGTTCTCCGCCCCGGCGTGACCAGCCTGGTCGAACGCGACCTGGATATCATCGCCCGGCTGGCCCGCCGCGCCGAGGTGCGGATGGGGTGGGCCCGGGCGATCGGGGTGGCGAAGCTGGCCGAGGGCTTCGCCGCCGCGCTGCGCGAGGAACTGGACTTCCGGGTCGAGGCGGGAAACCTCGCCGCCGTTAGCGCGGCCGCCGACTCGGACGGGATAGTGATCCCGCGCGCCTACCACGACCTGAGCACCCGGCGGGTGCTCGTTATGGAGCTGCTCGACGGGCAGGCGCTGAGCAAGGCCACGCCGGCCGACCGCGACCGCGAGCGGCTGGCCCGTGAGCTGCTCGACAGCCTGCTGCGGCAGATCGTCGTCGAGGGCGTCTTCCACGCCGACCCGCATCCGGGCAACATCTTGCTGCTCGCCGACGGACGGCTGGCGCTGATCGACTTCGGCTCGGTCGGCCGCCTGGACTCGGGGCTGCGCGCCGCCCTGCAGCGGCTGATGCTGGCGATCGACCGGCGTGACCCGGTGGCGATGACCGACGCCCTGCTCGAGGTGACCGCCCGTCCCGACGACCTGGACGAGCAGGCGCTGGAACGGTCGGTCGGCGCACTGCTCGTCCGGCACCTTGCCTCCGGGCGCGCGCCCGACGCCACCATGTTCGCCGACCTGTTCCGCCTGGTGACCCGGCACGAACTGGCCGTCCCGCCGGAGTTCGTGGCGACCTTCCGGGCGCTGTCCACGCTGGAGGGCGGCCTCACCCTGCTCGCCCCGGGCTTCGACATCGTCGCTGAGGCCGAACGGTTCGGCCAGGCGCAGCTGGCCGGGCGCCTGGAGCCGGCCTCGCTGAAGGACGCGGCGGCCGACGAGGTCGTCGCGCTGCTGCCGATGCTGCGCCGGCTGCCCCGCCGGGTGGACCGGATCGCGGCCGCGGTCGAGGGCGGCCGGCTCAGCGTGAACGTCAGGGTGCTGGCCGACGAGCGGGACCGCAAGGTCATCACCGGGTGGGTCCAGCTGGGCGTGCTGGCCGTGCTCGCGGCCACCGCCGGGGGCATGGCGGTGGCGTTGCTGGCGCTGAAGGGCGGCCCGGCCATGACCGAGACGATCAGCCTGTACCAGTTTCTTGGCTACTGCCTGCTGGTCATCTGCTCGCTGCTGGCGCTCCGCGTGCTGGCCGCGGTGTTCCGGACCGGGCCCTAACGCCGCAGCAGGATGCCCTGGATGAACGCGGCCTGGCCGACGTGCTGCGCGCAGTCGTCGATCACGCTGACCAGCCGCACGCCCAGCGTCACCGGCGGGTCCCAGGCCTCGTCCACGATCCGCTCCAGGTCCGGATCGGTGATGCCGGAGACCAGCCGGACGGTCTGCTCGTGCACCGCGTCCTGGTAACCCGTGAGCAGGTCCGCGGACGGGACCGTGACCCGCGCAACCTGCTCGGGGGTGTGCCCGTACCCGGTGTCGTACGGCTCGAGCGGCAGCTCGAACCGCTTGCCGTACTCGGTCCACACCTGCGGCACCCCGAACGCGTCCGCCACGTGGTCGTCCTGCACCCGGGTCAGGTGCCACACGAGCCAGGCGATCGAGTTCGCGTCCGGCGCGAGGCGCTCCGCCAGCTGGCCGCTGGTCAGCCCCCGCACCACCTCGTGCACGGTTTCCTGGACGCGGCCGAACGCGTCCACCAGGATCTCCGCACTCGTCATCTGCTGACCCCTTTCGATCAGAGACCGAATCTAGCCGAACGGGCCGGGTGACACGCCGCCGCACCTGCTCTCGCGCCCGGCCGGGCCGTCGCTGACGGTGGCGCGAGGTACCGTTCCGGGGTGCCCCCAGCTACGCCAGACGTCGTCGAGCTGCTCGCCGCCGCCGTCCGCGATATCGGCGGCGCCGAACGTCCCGGCCAGGTCGCGATGGCCGAGGCGGTCCGGCATGCCATCGAAACCAGCGAGCACCTAGCCGTCCAGGCCGGCACCGGCACCGGCAAGTCGCTGGCCTACCTCGTCCCGGCGGTGCGGCACGCGGTGACCACGGGCAGCACGATCGTGGTCGCCACCGCCACCATCGCGCTGCAGCGCCAGCTGATCGACCGTGACCTGCCCCGCCTGGTCGCGGCGCTTGAGCCGCTGCTCGAGCGGGAACCCGTCTTCGCCATCCTGAAGGGCAGGCGCAACTACCTGTGCCTGCACCGGCAGAAGGGCGGCGTCGCGGACGACCCGCAGGACGCCCTGTTCGACCCCGCCGACACGGGCCCCACCTCGCCGCTGGGACGCCAGGTCATGCGGCTGCACGAGTGGGCCGACCAGACCACGACCGGTGACCGGGACGAGCTGGTGCCCGGGGTGCCCGAGGCCGCCTGGCGCCAGGTCTCGGTGAGCGCCCAGGAGTGCATCGGCGCGCAGCGCTGCCCGTTCGGCTCCCGCTGTTTCGCCGAGAAGGCCAGGGACGCGGCGGCCCGGGCGGACATCGTGGTGACCAACCACGCGCTGCTGGCCATCGACGCGACGTCCGAGATCGACGTGCTGCCCGATCACGACGTGGTGATCATCGATGAGGCCCACGACCTGGTGGACCGGGTCACCTCGGCCACCACCGGGGAGCTGTCCGGGCCGGCGGTGGACACGGCCGCCCGCCGCGCCGCGCGGCTGACCGAGTCCGCCGCCATGGAAGGCAGCGCTACCGCGGTTGCCGACCGGCTGCGCGAGGCCGCCGCCGCGCTCGCCATCGACCTCGGCGACGCGCCCGCGGGCCGGCTGGACGAGCTGTCCGGCACGCTGGCCGCCACCCTGACTTCGGTGCAGGACGCGGCCGGAGCGTGCCTGGAGGCGATCCAGGCCAGCGCGGCCACCGAGGACGAGGACCCGCAGAAGATGGCGGCGGCCCGGGTGACGCTGGCCTCGCTGGACGACCTGCAGCGCACCGCCAGCCGGATCCTGGACGCGTTCGGCGAACAGATCACCGAGCGGGCCGAGGTGGTCTGGCTGGACCGCCCGTTCGCGGAGGATGCCCGCCGCCCGCCGACGCTGCGGGTGGCGCCGCTCGAGGTCGGCCGGGTGCTGCGGAACCGGCTGTTCGCCCAGCGCACGGTCGCGCTGACCTCGGCCACGCTCGCCCTCGGCGGCTCGTTCGCCCCCCTGGCCATCCAGTGGGGGCTTGGTTTGCCCCGGGGGGACGATCCCCCCCAGACCCCCCCAGCTCATGGGGGGGCTGCCCGCCCCCCCATACCCCCCGGGCCCCCGGGCGGGGGGCTGCGCGCGCTCGTGCCCTTTGGAGGCG
>DAIOWL010000074.1:5346-13857 GCA_036758545.1 Streptosporangiaceae bacterium
CCGGGGGAGAACCTTCCCCCCCGGACCCCCCCGGGTGGCAGGGCCTCGACGTCGGCTCGCCGTTCGACCACCCGCGCAGCGGCATCCTGTACGTGGCCAGGCACCTGCCGCCGCCGGGCCGGGACCAGCTGCACGAGGCGTACCTGACCGAACTCGAGGAGCTCATCGCCGCGGCCGGCGGCCGCACTCTCGGCCTGTTCTCCTCCATGCGGGCGGCCAAGGAGGCGGCCGGGGCGCTGCGCGAGCGGATCAGCCAGCCGCTGCTCTGCCAGGGCGACGACCTCACCGCCCAGCTGGTCAGGCAGTTCGCCGAGGACGAGCCGACCTGCCTGTTCGGCACGCTGTCGCTGTGGCAGGGCGTGGACGTCCCGGGCAACTCGCTGCAGCTGGTCGTCATCGACCGGATCCCGTTCCCGCGGCCCGACGACCCGCTCGCCTCGGCCCGGCAGCGCGCGGTGGCCGCCCACGGCGGCAACGGGTTCATGACCGTGGCGGCGTCGCACGCCGCCCTGCTGCTGGCCCAGGGCGCGGGCCGGCTGCTGCGGACGATGACCGACCGCGGGGTGGTGGCGGTCCTTGACCCGCGGCTGGTGACCGCGCGCTACGGGGACTTCCTCCGCGCCTCGCTGCCCCCGTTCTGGACCACCACCGACCCTTCCCTGGTGCGCGCCGCGCTGCGGCGGCTGGCCGCCGCCTCGTCGGCCGCTCCGGCCGCTGACGCCGCAGCTCAGGCCTGAAACCGTCGCTCGCCTTACGGGCTGGTTACTGCGTGCGGGCCGATACGGATGAAACCTGGGATGCTGGGTAACATTTTGGGAACTACTGACACCGAATATCCGTTCTGCAAGGGACTGGCCGGGGGCGGCCCAGTCGCAGCGGGAGGTTACGCATGCGGAGCCAGCCGCGGAGCGGCAAGCGGCGCCACGTGCTCCGCTGGGTTGCCGTCGCGGCGGTCGTTGTCGTGGCCGGAGGCACGCTGGTTGCCTACATGAAGTACCGCGCCGTCTACGACAGCATCACCCGGGTAACGGTGCCGTCGACCGCCCTCGGCCACCGTCCGCCGGTGTACAGCACAGACTCAGAGAACATCCTGGTCTACGGCGACGACACCCGGTCCGGCCTGACCCCGCACCAGCAGTTCGTCCTGCACGCCGGCCACGACCAGACCAACAACACCGACACGATCATGCTGGTGCACATCTCGCCCGGGCATCACGGGGTCACGGCGGTCAGCATCCCGCGCGACACCATGGTGCCGGAGTACGAGTGCGACAGCGGCCCCGGCTACACCGGCCAGCAGGCCAACCCGGCCGGCGCCGTGCAGATCAACTCGCTGCTCCAGATCGGCGGGCCGACCTGCCTGTGGAAGACGGTCGAGCAGATGTCCGGCGTCCACATCGACCACTTCATCGGGATCGGCTTGCTCGGCTTCGTCAAGGTCGTCAACGACCTCGGCGGTGTCAACGTCTGCGTGCCGTTCACCGTCAAGGACCAGCTGTCCGGCCTGAACCTCAAGGCGGGCGAGCAGCACATCACCGGCATCCAGGCGCTGGCCTTCTGGCGGACCCGGGAGGACGTCGGCGACGGCTCCGACCTGCAGCGGATCCAGCGGGACCAGTTCATGTCCGCTCAGGTGGTCAAGGGAGTGCTGCACAGCGGGCTGCTGTCCAACCCGATCAGGCTGCTGAGGATCGTCAGCGACGCGGCCGCCGCGATGACCACGGACGACGGCATGACGGTGTCGGACCTGGTGCAGATCGGGCAGAGCTTCCGCAACCTGGCGGGCCAGAACGTGCAGTTCATCACGATGCCGAACGGGCCGTGGACAGGTAACGGCAACCGGGTCCAGCCGATGCAGCCGCAGGCCGGGGAGGTGTTCAGCGCCATCGCCAGGGACAAGACCGTGCCGAAGGTCCTGACCACCCCGGCGGCTTCCGCCACCGGTGGTGCCCAGGTGCTCACCACGAGCCCGGGCAACGTCAACGTCCAGGTGCTGAACGGCTCCGGGATCACACGCGTCGCCAACCAGGCGGCCGCCGGGCTGACCCGCCGCGGCTTCAACGTGACCGGCACCGGCGACGCGCGGAACTTCGCCTACACCAAGTCGGTCATCGAGTACGCCACGGCCGCCGACATGCCCGCGGTGAACACGCTCATGAAGCAGCTCACCAACGTCACCTCGCTGCAGGTGTCCAGCCTCACCCCGGGCACGGTCGACCTGATCCTCGGCTCCGACTTCACCGGTCTGGCGCCGCGGACGACCGCTTCGCCCAAGGCGACCGCCACGTCGGCCACCGGGTCCCAGCAGGCGTCCGCGGGCGCGAGCCCGTCCGCCTCGGCATCCGCGTCCGGGGTGGCCGGCCTGGCCCAGTCCAACGGCGGGATCACCGCCGCCGCGGCGTGCACCGCCGACGGCTCCGCCTTCTCCGGCCCGCTCAGTCACTAATTCACTGGCCCTAATTCACGGGCCCGAGGCGGAATGGCGTTCACGTCCCCGACCGCCTCGGGCAGCCTGCGCATGCTGGTGATCCGCCGGTCCGCGAGCTTGGCCGGGTGCCCGGTGAGGTCCCGGTCCACCCACACGCAGCGCAGCCCCATCCGCGCCGAGGGCAGGATGTCGAGCACCCAGCTGTTGGCCACGTGGATCCAGTCCGCCCTGGTCACCCCGGTCTTCTCGGCGAACCTGCGGAAGTGCGCCAGTTCCGGCTTGTAGCTGCGTACCTCCTCCGCGGTGACCCACGCGTCGAACGGAACGGGCAGCCGGTTCCTGGTGGTGGCGAACAGGTCCTCGTCGCAGTTGGTCAGGAACGCCAGCCGCCAGCCGCGCTCCTTCAGCGTGGCCAGGGCCGGCCCGGCGTCGTCGAACACCGGTATGCCCGGCCAGGCCCGGACGAACGCCTCGTCGCCGCCGCGTGGCAGCCGCACCCGTTCCCGCCCCGCCGCCCGGGCCAGCCCGGCGGAGAGCACCTCCCGGTAGGGTCGCCACTGCGGGTCGGCCTCGATCTCCAGCTCGGCCTGGTGGTAGGCGGTGAGCAGCCGCCCGGCGTCCGCCCCGGACACCCCGGCCAGACCCGCCAGCGCACCGCCCATGCCGCTGTTCCAGTCCGCGACCGTCCCGTAGCAATCGAACGTCAGCCACTTGTCCGCCATCGCCAACCTCCGTAAGGACCCACCCCCAGCATCCCACCCCCCACCTCCATCAAACCCGTCCCACTCTCCCCAAATCCCGCACCCCGCCCGCGGGCCGTTCCAAGCGGTCAGGGGAGGAGGCGGCTGGCGTGCCGCGCGTAGATGTCGCGCATCTGCTCCGGGTCGGGCGGGACGTCCGGGGACAGGGCCGCGCCGATCTCGCGCATGAAGGCCAGGGCCGGCTCCGGCGGCGCCCAGATCCCCAGCACCAGGGCAACCTCGGCGGACGGGTTGCTGAAGCCGTGCCGGTGCCCGCGCGGAGCTACGAACAGCGAGCCGGGCACCGCTTCGGCCGGCTCGTCGTCGCCGTGCACGAGCAGTCGGCCGCTGAGCACGTAGATCGCCTCGTCGAACTCGTCGTGCGCGTGCGGGATGGGTCCGGCGAAATGCGGCGGGACGGTGAGCTCCATGGCGGCGAAGCCCGGCGGCAGGCCGTCCTGGCCTGCGAGGATGTGCGTCGGCTGGCCAGCGTAGGGAAACGCGGGCCCGTAGCCGCGGTGAGTAAGCAAGGTCATGGCTGCTTCTTACCCAGCGACTGGCCGGCGTGCCCAGGGGCAGTGGCGGAGCGTGATTTCATGGGGGAGTAGAAGGAGGCTCAGATGACCGACGTCGACGCCCGCCCGCAGCAGGCCAGCGGCCAGGACACGGGCGAGTACGCGTACCAGCGGGGGTTCGGGAACGAGTTCGCCAGCGAGGCCGTCGCCGGGGCGCTGCCCGCGGGCCGCAACTCGCCGCAGCGCGCCCCGCTCGGCCTGTTCGCCGAGCAGCTCAGCGGGACCGCGTTCACCCAGCCGCGCGCGGTCAACCGGCGGACCTGGGTCTACCGGATCATGCCGTCGGCGGCGCACCCGAGGTTCTCCCGCATCGGCAACGGCGCCCTGCGCGCCACCCCATTCGACGAGATCGAGCCCGACCCGAACCGGCTGCGCTGGAACGCGCGGCCCGTCCCCGACGCCGGCACCGACTTCGTCGACGGGCTCTACACCATGGCCGGCAACGGCGACCTGCGGACGCGCAACGGGATAGCCGTGCACGTGTACGCCGCGAACCGGTCGATGACCGACCGGTATTTCGTCGACTCCGACGGCGAGCTGCTCTTCGTGCCCGAACGCGGCGCGATCACGCTGCGCACCGAGCTCGGGCCGCTGGCGGTGGCGCCCGGCGAGATCGCGGTGGTGCCGCGCGGGATCAGGTTCGCCGTGGAGCTGCCGGACGGGGACAAGGGAGGCGACAAGGGGACAGCCCGCGGCTACCTGTGCGAGAACTTCGGCGCCGCGTTCACCCTGCCCGAACGCGGCCCGATCGGGGCCAACGGCCTGGCCAACGAGCGCGACTTCCTGGCCCCGTCAGCGGCCTACCAGGACCGGGCCGGGACCGTGCAGGTGGTGCAGAAGTTCGGCGGGAACCTGTGGGCCGCCGACTACGACCACTCACCGCTCGACGTCGTGGGCTGGCACGGGAACTACACGCCGTACAAGTACGACACGGCTAGCTTCATGGTGATCGGCTCGATCAGCTTCGACCACCCGGACCCGTCGATCTTCACCGTGCTCACCTCGCCGAGCGAGCTGCCCGGCCTGGCCAACGCGGACTTCGTGATCTTCCCGCCGCGCTGGCTGGTGGGCGAGGACACCTTCCGGCCGCCCTGGTACCACCGCAACATCATGTCCGAGTTCATGGGCCTGGTCCGCGGCGTCTACGACGCCAAGGCCGAAGGGTTCGAGCCCGGCGGGGCGAGCCTGCACAACACCTTCGCCTCGCACGGGCCGGACGCCGAGACCTACCAGCGGGCCAGCACGGCCGAGCTGCGGCCGCAGAAGATCGACGACACGCTGGCGTTCATGTTCGAGAGCCGCTGGATGCTCGTGCCGACCCGGCAGGCCATGGAGGCGGCCTACCGCCAGCGCGACTACGACGCCGTGTGGTCCGGCCTGACCCGGTCCTTCCGCGGCTAGCCTGGAAGGCGTCATGTACATTCCCGCCCATTTCGCCGCCGACGACGCCGCCGTGCACGAACTGCTGACCCGGCACGGCGCCGCCGACCTGATCACGCTGACCGCGGACGGCCTGCTGGCCACCATGCTCCCGTTCGCGTACGACCCGGCCGCGGGTCAGCGCGGCGCCCTGCTCGGCCATGTCGCGCGCAACAACGACCAGTGGCGCAAGCCCGCCCAGGGCGAGTCGCTGGCCATCGTCCGCGGCCCGGACGCCTACGTATCCCCGTCCTGGTACGCGGCCAAGGCCGAGCACGGCCGGGTCGTCCCGACCTGGAACTACGTCACGGCGCACGTCTACGGCCGGCTGGTCGTGCACGACGACCCGGCCTGGGTCGAGGACGTCGTCCGGCGGCTGACGGCCAAGCACGAGGCGGCCCGGCTGGCCTCGCCCGGGCAGCCGCCCGCGTGGTCGGTAGACGACGCGCCGCGCAAGTTCATCGAGGGCCAGCTCCGCGCCATCGTCGGCCTGGAGCTGCAGATCACCCGGATCGAGGCCAAGGCCAAGCTGAGCCAGAACCGCCCGGAGACCGACGTCCCGGGCATCGTGGCCGGCCTGACCGCGCGAGGCGATGAACGCAGCGCGCAAGCTGTCGAGCAGGCCCGTTCGGGATCCTAGAGACCGGCTACGGCGGGGATGACGTCCGCGGCGATCACCTCGAGCGGGGTGACCTGCCAGACGTTGGCCACCGCGCCGATCGCGACCTCGAAGCCGAGCTCGGCCAGCTGGCCGAGCCGGTCGATCATCTCGCCGGTTTTCTCGCCCTTCTCCCCGACGTCGAAGATGAAGTAGCAGGTCTTGGTGATCTCGTCGTAGTCGCGGCCCTCGGCCTCACAGTGCGCGCGCAGCACGTCCAGCTTGCGCGCCAGGTCCGGGCTGGGGAACAGGTTGCACGCGTCGGCGTACCTGGCCACGAGGCGCAGCGTCTTCTTCTCCCCGCCGCCGCCGATCATGATCGGGGGATGCGGCCTGGTCAGGGCCTGCGGCGAGTTCAGCAGCCGGTCCAGCTGGTAGTGCTGGCCCTGGTACGGGCTCTCGTCGCCGCGCCACATCTGCAGGCAGATCTGCAGGGTCTCCTCGAGCCGCTCGAACCGCTCGGCGACGGGCGGGAACGGGATGCCAAGCCCGCGTGACTCCTCCTCGTTCCAGGCCGCGCCGATGCCGAGCCAGGCCCGGCCGCCGGACAGCACGTCCAGCGTGGTGACGATCTTGGCCAGGACGCCCGGGTAGCGGTAGACCGCCCCGGTGACCAGGGTGAGGAGCTTGACCCGGGACGTGCACGCGGCCAGGTAACCGAGCGTGGTGTAGGCCTCGAGCATCTCGTGCTCGGCCGGCCCGACCCCGCGGATCTGGAAGAAGTGGTCCATCAGGGCGATGAACTCGAAGCCGCCCTCGTCCGCGGTGCGGGCGACCGTAGCCAGGTCCGCGCCGAGCCGCGGCGGGCCATCCGGCGTGGTGAAGTCCGGGATCTGCAGGCCAATCTTCACAAGCGTTACCTCCCGGGCCTACCTTCTCATGACGCCCTGCTCATGACACAGGTACCCGGTAGCGCTCGTACAGGGATTTCAGTGACCGCAGGAACGCCTCGCGATCGCCGGCCGGCAGGGTGGCGAGAACCTCCTCCTCGCTGCGGCGGATCGCGGCCTCCACGGACCGCCGCAGCCGGTCACCCGCCGGGGTGAGCGAGAGCAGGTGCACGCGCCGGTCGGCGGCGTCGGGCTGGCGCTTGATCAGCTCGCGTTGCTGCAGGTCATCCAGCACGCCGATGATGCGGCTCTTGTCCGCGTTGATGGCCTGCGCCAGCGCCGCCTGGGTCCGCACCGGCTGCTCGGCCAGCGCGGTCAGCACGATGTAGCCCCACATCGAGATGTCGTGCGCCAGCAAGGCCGGCTCCTCGCGCGCGACCAGCGCCCGGGCCAGGGGCACGAGCATCGCCGCCAGGTCCCGTCGGTCGTCGGGGAACGCAGTCATCGTGGCGAATGATAGCAGTCACCGATAATAAGTTGAAAGCAATCATAAGCATACACATATAATATGCGCAGGAGGTGCGTTTCGATGACGACTGAGAGCATGACCGGCCACGACATCGTGGACCTGGACACCCGGGTGGTCCGGGGGACCGTCGCCTTGGTGTCCCAGACCGGCCCGGCCGACCTGGCCCGGCCGACGCCGTGCGCCGACTGGACGCTGGGCGACCTGATCGGGCACATGACCACGCAGCACTACGGCTGGACCGCCGCGGCGGCCGGGCACGGCGCGGACCTGTCCTGCTGGCAGCCGGGTCCGCCCGCGGCTGACCCGGTAGGGGAGTACGCGGCAGCGGCCGGGCGCGTGCTGGAAGCGTTCGGCGACGAGGCCGTGCTCGGCCGGGAGTTCGCGCTGGCCGAGCTCAGCCCGGTGCTGCGGTTCCCCGCGGCCCAGGCGATCGGCTTCCACTTCATCGACTACCTGGTGCACGGCTGGGACGTGGCGCGCTCGCTTGGCGTGGCCTACCAGCCGGAGCCCGGCGTGCTGGCGGCGGCGCTGCCCATCGCGCGGACAGTACCCGACGGGGAGCTGCGGAAGCAGGGCCTGGTGCCATTCGCGCCGGGCCTGCGCGCCTCCGCGCAGGCCGGCCTGCTGGACCAGATCGTCGCGATGCTGGGCCGGAGCCCCGCCTGGCCAGAGTTACGGCCAGGCCATGCCGTTACCGTAGGGCCATGCGCGCGGAACAAGCGGACGTAGTCATCATCGGTGCCGGGCTGGCCGGGTCGGCCGCGGCGCGCGCCCTGGCCAGCCGGGGACGTTCGGTGGTGCTGCTGGAGACGTTCCAGCCCGGGCACCGGCGCGGCAGCTCGCACGGCACCGCCCGGATCTTCCGGCGCGCCTACCCCGACCCGCTCTACGTCCGGCTGACCGGACAGGCCCAGGCGCTGTGGCGCCAGCTGGCCGACGAGACGGGCGAGGAGCTCGTGACGATTACGGGCGCGGTCGACTACGGGCCGGCCGGCCTGCAGGAGAAGATGTACGAGATCCTGACCGGGTTCGGCGTACCCGCGGAGCTGATACCCGCGGCGGCGGCGGCCGAACGATGGCCTGGCCTGTCGTTCGGCCCGGACCCGGTCATGTTCCATCCGGACGGCGGGGTGATCGACCCGGAGCGCGCGATGGCCGCGATGCGCGCGATCGCCGCCGCGCGCGGCGCGCAGGTCTGCTACGGCACGCCGGTCCTGCGCGTCGAGGCCGACGGCGAGGGTGCCGCCGTGCACACGGCGGACCGGTCGTGGCGCGCGCCGGTGGTCGTGGCCGCCGCCGGGGCATGGCTGGAGCAGCTGCTCGGCGGGCACG
>DAIOWL010000075.1:0-13813 GCA_036758545.1 Streptosporangiaceae bacterium
TCATCTCCTCGATCCTGGACTGGGACGAGTACCTCGTCCTCGCCGACTACCGGTCGTACATCGACTGCCAGGACCTGGCCGTCGGGCCGGCCTGGGCCGACGAAGACCGGTGGACCCGGATGTCGATCCTGAACACGGCACGCTCGGGTTTCTTCTCCTCCGACCGGACCGTCCGCGGCTATTGCCGCGATATCTGGCACATCGAGCCGGTGCCCGTACCGATGAACACGACCTAATCCGGGGCCTCTGCCCCTTAACAGACGTTGCGATGGGGCGCAGACTGTTCCGGTACCGCTATCCGAGGAGGGGGCCGCGCCGATGAGCCAGCCACCACGTGATCTGACTCCGCTACCTGACCTGCTGCATGGTGCCGCGCTGGCCGGGCCGGTGCGGACGCGCAAGCCGGTCTACACGGATCTGCTCCCGCCCTGCAACGGGGCCTGCCCCGCCGGGGAGAACATCCAGGCCTATCTGGCCAGTGCCCGGGCCGGCGAGCACGAGCGGGCCTGGCGGCAGCTGACCGCCGACAACCCGTTCCCGGCCATCCACGGCCGGGTCTGCTATCACCCATGTGAGACCTCCTGCAACCGGGCCGAGCTCGACAGCTCGGTCTCGATCCACTCGGTCGAGCGGTTCCTCGGCGATCTGGCCCTCGACCGCGGGTGGCAGTTCGATCCGCCGCCGACCCGCACGGGTAAGCGGGTGCTGGTCATCGGGGCGGGCCCGAGCGGCCTGTCGGCGGCTTATCACCTGGCTCGCCGGGGTCATGAGGTCGAGATCCGTGACGCGGGCGCCGAACCGGGCGGGATGATGCGCTACGGCATCCCCGCCTACCGGATGCCCCGGGATGTGCTGGCGGCCGAGGTGGCCAGGATCGAGGCGCTGGGGGTGCGGATAACCTGCGGCCACCGGGTCACCGACCTAGCCACCGAGCAGGCCACGGGCGGGTTCGACGCGGTGTTCGTCGCCGTCGGCGCGCACCTGTCCAAGCACGTGGACATCCCGGCCAGGGACGCGGGCAAGATCATCGACGCGGTGCCGTTCCTGCGGGACGTCGCCGCGGGCGAGCGGCCGGTGATCGGCCGGCGGGTCGCGGTGTACGGCGGCGGCAACACCGCGATGGACGCGGCCCGGGTAGCCAGGCGACTGGGGGCCCAGGACACGATGATCGTCTACCGGCGCTCCCGCGCGCAGATGCCCGCGCACGAGGAAGAAGCCGCGGACGCCGAACGCGAGGGCGTTCGAATCAGCTGGCTCCGCACCATCGCCGCCTTCGACGGGCCTGAGATGACCGTCGAGGTCATGGAGCTGGATGAGGCGGGACGGCCCCACCCGACCGGGCGGCTGGAGACACTCGCCGCCGATACGATCATCATGGCCGTCGGACAGGATGCCGACACCGCGTTCCTGCGGCAGGTCCCTGATGTTGAATTCAAGCAGGACGGGACGGTCCTGGTATCACCGTCGATGATGACGGGCTGCCCCGGCGTGTTCGCGGGCGGGGACATGGTGCCGTCCGAGCGGACCGTCACCGTCGGCGTGGGCCATGGGAAGAAGGCCGCGCAGTTCATCGACGCCTACCTGCGGGGCGATGAGGCGGTCAGGCCCGCCAAGAACGACCAGGCCGGCTTCGATGTGCTGCACCCGTGGTACTTCTCCGACGCCGAGCGCCGGAGCCAGCCCGAGCGCGAGCCGGCCGGCCGGGTCGCCGATTTCACCGAGGTGGTGGGCGGGCTGTCCGAAGGCCAGGCGGCCTACGAGGCTCGCCGCTGCCTGTCCTGCGGCAACTGCTTCGAGTGCGACGGCTGCTTCGGCTCCTGCCCGGAGGACGCGATCATCAAGATCCGTCCGAGCCGCCCTGCGGGCCACGAGCACGGGACTGACTACGCCTACATATTTGATTATGACCGGTGCACCGGCTGCGCGATCTGCCACGACCAGTGCCCGGTGCACGCCATCGAGATGATCCCTGAGGAGCCGTAATGCGCGTCACCGTCGACGGCAACGAGGCAGCAGCCTCGGCCGCCTACCGGCTCAACGAAGTGTGCTGCATCTACCCCATCACGCCGTCATCTCCGATGGCCGAGCTGGCCGACGAATGGTCCGTCCAGGGACGGCCGAACGTATGGGGCAGCGTGCCGTCCGTGATGGAGATGCAGAGCGAGGGCGGAGCCGCGGGCGCGCTGCACGGCGCGCTGCAGAGCGGGGCGCTGACCACGACGTTCACCGCCTCCCAGGGCCTGCTGCTGATGATCCCGAACATGTACAAGATCGCCGGGGAGCTGACCCCGGCGGTGTTCCAGGTGGCCGCCCGGTCGCTGGCCGCGCAGGGCCTGTCCATCTTCGGCGATCATTCCGACGTGATGGCGGTCCGGCAGACCGGGTTCGCGATGCTGGCCTCGGCCAGCGTCCAGGAAGCGCACGACCTGGCCGTGGTGGCGCAGGCCGCCACGCTGGCCACGCGGATCCCGTTCGTGCACTTCTTCGACGGGTTCCGCACCTCACACGAGGTGAACACCGTCGAGCTGCTCTCCGACGACGAGCTGCGGTCGCTGATACCGGAGGAGCAGATCCGGGCGCACCGCGGCCGGGCGCTGTCCCCCGACCGGCCGGTCCTGCGCGGCACCGCGCAGAATCCGGACGTGTACTTCCAGGCCAGGGAGTCCGTCAACCCGTTCTACGCGCGGGTTCCCGGGGCGGTCACCGACGTGATGGACGCCTTCGCCGCGGTGACCGGCCGCCAGTACCGTCTCGCGGAGTACACCGGTGACCCGGAGGCGGAGCGGGTGATCGTGGTCATGGGCTCGGGCGGCCAGACCGCGGCCGAGACCGCCGCCCATCTCGCCGGCCGCGGCGAGAAGGTCGGGGTCGTCCTGGTCCGGCTGTACCGGCCCTTCCCCGCGAACGCGGTGCTAGCCGCGATCCCGGCGACCGCGCGGCGTATCGCGGTGCTAGACCGGACCAAGGAGCCCGGCTCGCTGGGCGAGCCGCTGTTCCTTGACGTGCTCGGGGCGCTGGCCGAGGCGCACGGGACCGGAGAACGCGCCGTCATGCCGCTGGTGACCGGCGGCCGGTACGGGCTGTCGTCGAAGGAGTTCACCCCCGGCATGGTGGCCGGGATCTTCGCCGAGCTCGGCCGGGACCGGCCCCGGCCGCGCTTCACGATCGGTATCACCGACGACGTATCCGGCACGAGCCTGCCCTATGACCCGGAGCTCGACATCGAGCCCGCGGAGACGGTACGGGCGGTGTTCTTCGGGCTGGGCTCGGACGGGACCGTGGGGGCAAACAAGAACAGCGTCAAGATCCTGGGCGCTGATCCGGCGCGGCACGCCCAGGCCTATTTCGTCTACGACTCCAAGAAATCGGGTTCCGAGACGGTCTCGCACCTGCGGTTCGGGCCGACCCCGATCAAGGCGCCTTACCTCATCGGCCAGGCCGGTTTCGTCGGCTGCCACCAGGCGCGGATGATCGGGCGGTACGAGGTACTCGAGCGCGCGGCGCCGGGTGCGACCGTGCTGCTCAACACCCCGTACCCGGCCGACGAGGTGTGGGACTCGCTGCCGCGGGAGGCCCAGGAGCAGCTCCTGGCCAAGCAGATCACCCTGTACGCCATCGACGCCGGCAAGGTCGCCCGCGACGCCGGGCTCGGCCGGCGGGTGAACACCGTCCTGCAGACCTGCTTCTTTGCCATCTCCGGGGTCATGCCGCGCGACGAGGCGATCAGCTCGATCAAGCAGGCGATCGCCAAGACCTACAGCCGCCGCGGGCCCGAGGTCGTCTCCCGCAACGACGCCGCCGTGGACGCGGCCCTGGCCGCCCTGCACCGGGTCGAGAGCCCCGGGCGGGTAACGGTCACCCGCGGCGTGCCGCCGGTCGTCCCGGCGCACGCGCCGGAGTTCGTCCACGCCGTCACTGCGCAGATGATGGCCGGGCGCGGCGATGCCCTGCCGGTCAGCGCGCTCCCGGTGGATGGCACCTACCCGACGGGAACGGCAGCGTACGAGAAGCGGAACATCTCCGACGAGGTGGCCGCGTGGGACCCGGACCTGTGCATCCAGTGCGGCAACTGCAGCATGGTCTGCCCGCACAGCGTGATCAGGTCCAAGTTCTACGACGCCGGCCAGCTGGCCGGGGCACCCGAAGGGTTCCAGGCCATACCGCTGGACGCGGTGGGACTGCCGGACTCCCAGTACACGCTGCAGGTCTACGCCGAGGACTGCACGGGCTGCGGGCTGTGCGTGGAGGCCTGCCCGGCATCGGCGCCCGGCGATCCCGGCCGGAAGGCGATCAACCTCGAGGCCCGCGAACCGCTCGTGGACGGCGCGCGGCACAACATCGCGTTCTTCGAGACGATCCCGGTCAACGACCGGTCACGGGTCGGCTACGACACGGTCCGCGGCACCCAGTTCCTGCAGCCGCTGTTCGAGTTCTCCGGCGCGTGCGCGGGCTGCGGCGAGACGCCGTACCTCAGGCTGGTGTCCCAGCTGTTCGGCGACCGGCTGATGATCGCCAACGCGACCGGCTGCTCGTCGATCTACGGCGGCAACCTGCCGACCACCCCCTGGACCACCGACCAGGCGGGACGCGGTCCAGCCTGGGCCAACTCGCTGTTCGAGGACAACGCCGAGTTCGGCCTCGGGTTCCGGCTCGCCGCCGATCAGCATCTCAGCCTGGCCCGCCGCCGGCTGGCCGAGCTCTCCGGCGCGCTCGGCCCGGGCGGGGCGGAACTGGCCGAGGCGATCCTGGCCGCCCCGCAGCGGCGCGAAGCCGAGTACGCGGCCCAGCGGGAACGCGTCACCGAGCTCAAGCGCCGCCTGGAGCAGCTGGACGACACGGCGGGCCCGGCCGTGGCCGACCTGAAGAGCGTGGTGGATAACCTGGTCCGTCGCAGCGTGTGGATCGTCGGCGGCGACGGCTGGGCCTACGACATCGGCTCCGGCGGGCTCGATCACGTGCTGGCCAGCGGGCGCGACGTCAACGTGCTGGTGATGGACACCGAGGTGTACTCCAATACCGGCGGCCAGGCGTCGAAGTCGACGCCGATCGGCGCGGTGGCCAAGTTCGCCTCGGCTGGGAAGAGGGTGCCGAAGAAAGACCTCGCGCTGCAGGCGATCTCCTACGGCAACGTCTACGTGGCCCGGGTGGCGATGGGCGCCGACTCGCAGCAGACGCTGCGGGCGCTTCGCGAGGCGGAGGCCTATCAGGGACCCTCGCTGGTGATCGCCTACAGCCACTGCATCGCGCACGGCATAGAGAAGGACGGGATGCCGCTGCGCAACGGCATGGATCAGCAATACCGCGCCGTGGCCACCGGCTACTGGCCGCTGGTCCGCTACGATCCGGTGCTGCGCGACGCCGGCCGCAACCCGTTCCTGCTCGACTCGCACCGGCCGAGGATGCCGCTGGCCGACTATACCGGGCGCGAGCTTCGTTACCGCATCCTCGCCCGTACCGACCCGGAAGGAGCCGAGCGCCTGGCCAAGCTGGCCGAGCAGCAGGTCAGCCAGCGGTGGGCCACCTACGAGGAAATGGCCGCCCGGAGCCCGGAATGGTTCCCGGCCAGCGGCGACGGCGGCGGGCCGGCGGCCACCGCCGGGAAGGAGGGGAACAACCAATGAACCTCGCCACCAGATATCTGGGCCTGGACCTGCGGAACCCGCTGGTCGCCTCGGCCGGCCCGATGACCCAGAGCGCCGACAGGATCAAGCGGCTCGCCGAGGCAGGCGTGGGGGCCGTCGTGTTGCCGTCGCTGTTCGAGGAGCAGATCCGGGCCGAGGCAGACCGGGACGAGCGCCTCGCCGAGGTAAATATGGACAGCTTCGGCGAGGCCACGAGCTTCCTGGTCAACCCCGACGCCAGCGCCTGGCCCCGCCAGTACCTCGACCTGATCGGGCGGGCCGCGGGATCGGGCGTCCCGGTGATCGCCAGCCTCAACGGCAGCACCCCCGGCGGGTGGACCGACTACGCCCGCGCCATGCAGGACGCGGGCGCGGTCGCGGTCGAGCTGAACATCTACTACCTGCCCGGTGACCCTGTCATCCCCAGCCACGACGCCGAGCAGCGGTACGTCGACATCCTCACCGCGGTCAAGTCTGCGGTCAGCGTCCCCGTCGCGGTCAAGCTGACCCCCTTCTTCAGCTCGTTCGGCGATATGGCCCTCCGCCTCGAGAAGGCCGGCGCGGACGGGCTGGTCCTGTTCAACCGCTTCATGCAGCCCGACATCAACCCCGACACCTTCACCGTCAGCACCGGATTCAAACTGTCCAGCCCGGCCGAGGCGACCCTCCCCCGGTCCTGGATCGCCCGGCTGCGCGGCCAGTTGCGCTCCTCGCTCGCCGCCAGCACCGGCGTGGAAACCGCCGACGACGTCGCCGCTTACCTGCTGGCCGGCGCGGACGTGGTGATGACGACATCGGCGCTGCTGCGGCACGGCCCCGGTCATGTGACCGTGCTGCTCGACGGGCTGACGGCCTGGATGGACCGCAAGGGAATCGGCTCCGTGGGCGAGCTCCGCGGGCTGCTCGCCCCCTCCGCCGAAACCCCCCAGCCGGGCTTCGGGCGGTACGGCTACCTGCATGCCGTCGAGCAGGCTAGCAGGGCCTATTCCCCCTGGTAGCCTCGTGTGCCCCCAGCGAGCTCCGTTTCCCGCGGCCCGAACTCCCGCATGCGGGGACCTTGGTCCCTATCGGGTCGGCCCGGATCAGCCTAGATTTACCGTGATCAATTTGGCATTGGCCGCGTTATTTCCAGTCGGCTGGCAATTGCGAGATCCTCAGTTCCGGCTGCGATCACCAGCGGCAAAGGCCGCGAGATCACAGTTCTCGAATACCGTTACCTGGGGACGGCCAGTATTTAGGGAGGTATCCCACTATGGACTTCGAGTTGACCGATGAGCAGCAGCTGATCCGAGACGCGGTCCGGGAGTTCGCCGAGACTGAGGTGACGCCGATCGCGGCCGAACTCGACCGCGACCACCGTTTCCCTCACGAGCTGCTGCCGAAGCTGGCTGAGATGAACCTCATGGGCATGCCCTATCCGGAGAAGGAGGGTGGCGCCGGAGCGGATTACGTGAGCTACGTAATCGCGATCGAGGAAATATCGCGGGCGTGCGGGAGCACCGGAATAATTGTGTCGGCGCACACCTCGCTCGCCACCTGGCCGATCTTCAAGTTCGGAACCCAGGCTCAGATAGACCGGTACCTGAATGACATGGCGTCCGGGCGCCGCCTGGGTGCTTTCGCGCTGACCGAGCCGGGCGCAGGAACCGATGCGGCCGCCGGCACCGCCACGGCGACGCTGCATGCGGACGGGTATGCGCTCAACGGATCGAAGATGTTCATCACTAACGCCCCGTATGCCGATGTGTACGTGGTCTTCGCCAAGACCGATCCGGAGCGGGGGGCGCGCGGGATGAGCGCGTTCATCGTCGAGAAGGGCATGCCCGGGTTCTCGGTCGGCGAGGCCGAGCACAAGCTGGGGATACGCGGCTCCAGTACGCCGCCAATCTACTTCTCCGACTGCCGCATCGGCAAGGAGGCGCTCCTGGGTGGCGAGGGCGACGGCTTCAAGATAGCCATGCAGACGCTCGACGGCGGGCGGATCGGCGTCGCCGCGCAGGCGCTGGGCATCGCCCAGGCGGCGCTCGACGCATCGATCGCTTATGCCAAGGAGCGAGTCCAATTCGGCAAGCCGATCGCAAACCTGCAGGCTATTCAGTGGATGATAGCTGATATGGCTATGGAGGTAGACGCGGCCCGGCTGCTGGTCTATCGCGCCGCGTCGTGCGTGGATAACGGTCGCCCCTATTCCACCGAGGGGGCGATGGCCAAGCTGTTCGCGTCGGAGACCGCCACCAGGGTGGCGGGCAAGGCAATCCAGATCCACGGCGGATATGGCTATACCGAGAGCTATCCGGTAGAGCGAAATTACCGCGACGCTAAGATAACCGAACTTTACGAGGGCACTTCCGAGGTGCAGCGAATGGTCATAGCGAGAAGCGCCTTGCGATGAGGATAACCGGCCGCCACCCGCTGCCGTCAGGAGGATCGTGATGAGGATTGTGGTCGCCTACAAGTGGACCTGTGACCCGGAAGAGGCGACGGTAGGTGCCGACGGCACGGTGGACTGGAGCCGGGCCAAGCCGGGCCTGTCCGCCTACGACCCCGTGGCCATCGAGCTGGCCCGCCAATTTGCCGACGCAGCGGGCGCCGAGCTGATCGGCGTCACGGTCGGAGGCAAGGGCGTCGCGGCGCCGATCGCCGCCAAGGCCGCCCTCGGCCGGGGCCTGGACCGGGTGGTGATCGTCGAGGACGGGTCCCTGGCCGACGCCGGGCGATCCGAGCTGGCCGCGGTGCTGGCCGCGGTGATCCGGCACATCGGCGACGTGGACCTGGTCGTCACCGGCGACTCGTCCGTGGACGTGGCGGCCAAGATGGTCCCGGCCGTGCTGGCCGGCGAGCTCGGCTGGCCGGCCGTGGCCGAGGTCACCTCGATAACCGGCCAGGCCGGCGCGCTGCGCGTCGAGCGCGCGATCCCGGGCGGCGTGCAGGTGCTCGAGACCTCGGGTCCTGCCGTGCTGGCCGCCGCCGCGGACGCCGCGGCGCCGCGCGTGCCCGGCATGAAGGACCTCCTCGCGGCGGCCAAGAAGCCGGTGGAGCTGCTGGAACTCGCCGCCCTGAAGGTGCCCCCGCGGAACGCGGTCATGACGGTGACCGGCCGGGCGCGCCCGGAGCGCAAGGCCCGCAAGGGCCAGCTCATCGATACCGCCGACCCAGCCAAGGCCGCCGCCGAGCTTGTCACCGCGCTCCGCCAGGCCGGCACGCTATAAGGAAGGACCAGACAATGAGCGTGAACGCCTGGATCGTCGTCGGGAACCAGCGAGGAGTCAGCAACCTCGTCACGGTCGCGCGCTCCCTGGGCGGCCCGGTCGGGGCCGTGGTCGCCGGACCCCGCTCGGTGGCCGAGACCGTGGCCAGGAGCGGCGTGGACAAGGTGGTCTGGTGCAGCGCGCCGGACGACGTGCCGGCCGAGGCCCGCGCCCCCGCGGTGGCCGACGCCGTCGCCGCCGACCCGCCCCGCGTCGTGCTGGCTGGCCGCGATCCCGGGGAGCGGGTGCTCCTCGGCACCGCCGCCGCCCGGCTCAAGGCGGCCGTCCTGACCGGAGCCCGCTCGGTCGCCTTCGACGGCGACGACGTCGTCGTGGTCAACGCCGTCTTCGGTGACATCGCCGAAGAGACCGTCGCCGTATCCGGCCCGGTGGCCCTGCTGCTTGACGGCGGCTCAGCGCCGCCGGCTGACGGCGCCGGCGCGCCCATCGAAGAGGTCTCCGTGCCGCCGCTGGGCCTGAAGGTGATCGAGACCCGGACGCACGGCTTCGACGAGGCGGACCTGGGCGCCGCCCACCGGGTGATCGGCATCGGCCGCGGCCTGAAGGCCAGGGAGGACCTCGCCCTCATCGAGGAGTTGGCCCGCGCTGCCGACGCCGAGGTCGCCTGCTCCCGCCCGGTGGCCGAGGGCCTGAACTGGATGGGCAAGGACCGCTACATCGGCAGCTCCGGCGCGCGCATCTCCCCCCAGCTGTACTTCGCCATCGGCGTCTCCGGCCAGTTGCAGCACATGGTGGGGGTGACCGGGGCAGAGACCATCGTCGCGATCAACACCGACCCGAACGCCGCGATCTTCAAGCAGACCGACTACGGCCTGGTCGGTGACCTCTACCAGCTCGTGCCGGCGATCACCGCCGCGCTGAAATGACGGTGCCCGATGACAGAATCAGCTGAGCCCGACTTCGAGGTCATCGTCATCGGCGCCGGCATCGCGGGCTGCGTCGCGGCCTACCAGCTCGCCCGCCAGGGACGTTCGGTGCTGCTGATCGAGCGCGGCGAGGCGCCCGGCTCGAAGAACCTGTCCGGCGGCGTCCTGTACTCACGCGGCATACAGCAGGTCTTCCCGGATTTCCTCGCCGAGGCGCCGGTCGAGCGGCGGATCACCCGCAATTACATCAACTTCCTCAACGCCGACAGCTCGGTCGCCATCGACTACAAGGACCCCCGGCTGGCCGAGCCGGTCAATGCGGTCACGGTGCTGCGCGCAAAGCTGGACGCGTGGCTGGCCGGCAAGTGCGAGGAGGCCGGCGCCCTGATCATGCCGGGCGTCTGCGTGGACCGGGTCCTCATCGAAGGCACCAGGGTCGTCGGCGTCCAGGCCGGCGACGACGAGTTGCGTTCTAAGGTGGTCGTCGCCGCCGACGGCGTGAACTCCTTTATCGCCAAGGAGGCCGGGCTCCGCGAGAAGGAGCCGCTGAACCACCTCGCCGTCGGCGTGAAGTCGGTGGTCTCGCTGCCCAGGGAGACGATCGAGGCCCGGTTCAACCTGACCGGTGACGAAGGCGCGGCGTTCGCCATGGTCGGTGACTGCACCGAGGGCGTGGGCGGCGGCGGCTTCCTCTACACCAACATCGACTCGCTATCGGTCGGCATCGTGGTACGCCTGGATGACCTCACCGCGAAGAAGAAGGTCGTCACCGACCTCTTCGACCGCTTCCTCGAGCACCAGTTCATCGCCCCCTACCTGGAGGGCGGCGAACTGCTCGAGTACGGCTGCCACCTGGTCGCCGAGGGTGGCCTGCACATGATCGGCGAGATCATCACGGACGGCATGGTCGTGGTCGGCGACGCCGCCGGCCTCACCCTCAATACTGGCCTGACCGTACGCGGCATGGACCTGGCGGCTGGCTCCGCGGTCGCCGCCGCCGAGGCCATCGGCACCGCCCTGGACGCGAAGGACGTCTCCAAGGCAGGCCTGGCCGGATACCGGGAGAAGCTCGCCGCCTCTTACGTCGGCCAGGACATGAAGACCTACGCCAAGGCCCCGTCCTTCCTCGAAGTGGAGCGAATGTACAAGCAGTACGGTGAGCTGCTCGCCAACGTCCTGTACGGTGCGTTCAACCTCGACACCCAGCCGCGCCAGCACATGGTCAAGGTGGCCCGCAAGGCCCTGGCCCGGTCCCCGCTGAAGATGAGGCAGCTCGTCCGGGACGGTATCGCAGGAGCACGCGCACTATGAAACTTCCGTCTGTCACCGAACGTCTGACCAAGAACCGCTTCCTCCTCGACGAGGAGCAGTGCCATATCGAGGTGAACCAGGAGATCGCCAAGGCCACCGGAACCGGCAAGGCCATCGTCGCCTGCTGCCCAGCCCACGTCTACAGCGAAGAACCCGACGGGACCATCTCCGTAGAGTATGCGGCCTGCCTCGAGTGCGGAACCTGCCTCGCGATCGCCGCCCCTGGCGCGCTGAAATGGCACTACCCACGTGGCGGGTTCGGCGTCCAGTTCCGCGAGGGGTAGGCAGAGGAGCGGCACGAAAATGCGCGGCCCGCTGCCGGTTGCCGTGTTCGCAGGTAATTAGGACCCCCAGCCTTGCTAGCGGTGGCTCAGGTCATCCCGTTACGGGACCTTGGTCTCTATGTCGCGCGGGCATTCCACGGTGTGCTCTAACTACCGAGAAGGATCCCGGTCAGACGGGGCGAAGCGGTGACCCCCGCACCGCTCACCACGCAATCGGAATCCGCGAGAAGCGGAGGCGGGATCCTTCTCGGTTCTATGAGCCGAACGGAAGGGACGAGACCGAATGAGCGCCACCGGAGTCGTTTCGGTGCGCGACCGCCCCACCTACCCAGACGGAATGTAATCCCGCCGAACTGAGAGCGATGCGGCTAGAGGATGTGATCAGCATGCGAGCCCTGGTGGTTTACGAATCGATGTACGGCAACACGCATACCATCGCCAGCAACATTGCGGACGGCCTGCGCGCCGATTGCGAGGTGACCCTGGTGCCGGTGGCCGAGGCCACCTGGGACCTGGTCGCCGACGCCGATCTGCTGGTGGTCGGCGCGCCGACCCACATGCACGGGCTGTCGAGCCGGTCGACCCGGCGGATGGCCGCGCAGGCGGCCGCAAAGGAGGGCAGCGGGCTGCAGCTGGCCCCGGACGCCGGCGGCCCGGGGATGCAGGACTGGCTGAGGGATCTCGGCCACCGGAACGGCCTGGCCGCCGCCTTCGACACCAGGCTCAACGGCGTCCCCGCGTTTACCGGCCGGGCCAGCCGGCCCATCGCCAGGCTGCTGAAGCGGCATGGCTACCGGCTCGTCGCGGCCCCGGAGAGCTTCGTTATCGGTTCGCAGAACACGCTGCTCGACGGCGAGGCCGAGCGGGCCCGCCACTGGGGGATGCTGCTCGGCGCGGTGAGCAAGACCTACCTGCCCGCGCCGGCTTGAGGACCGCAAAGGCGAGGTGAGCCTGATGGATGATTACTTCAAGATCGTGGCCGCCGGGCCGGCCTTCTTCGTCAGCGCGTGGCTGCTGATGATCTTCGCTGGGATCGTCGGCGGAGACGTCGGGATCCGGCCCTTCGGCTACCTCACGGCCATGGTCGTGACGATCGGGCTGTGGCTGACGGTGGCCCCGGCCATCGGCGCCATTGCCCGCACCGGCAAGAGCGCCAAGAAGGGCTGACCGGCCGTGCGAGTGCTCGTGGTCGAGGACGAGCCCCGGATGGCCGGGCTGCTCAAGCGTGCGCTGCAGGAGGAAGGCCACGCCGTGGACGTCGCCGCCGACGGCCGGGAGGGCCTGTGGCTGGCGACCGAGAACACCTACGGGGCGATCGTCCTCGACATCATGCTGCCCGGCCTGGACGGGATCGGGGTGTGCCGTCGGCTGCGCGAAGCAGGCAGCTGGGTTCCGGTGCTGCTGCTGACGGCCAGGGACGGGGTCGGCGACCGGGTCCGGGGCCTCGACGCAGGCGCGGACGACTACCTGGTCAAGCCGTTCAGCCTGCTCGAGCTGGCCGCGCGGCTACGCGCGCTGGCCCGGCGGGACGACCGGTCCAGGCCGGTGATCCTGGCCGAGGGTGACCTCAGCCTGGACCCGGCCGCCAAGCGGGTCTGGCGGGCGGGGACCGAGCTGCAGCTGTCGCCGAAGGAGTTCTCCCTGCTCGAGTTCTTCCTCCGGCATCCGGGCCAGGTGCTGACCCGGTCGCAGATCATCGAGGCCGTCTGGGACTTCGCCTACGACGGCGGCTCCAACGTCGTCGACCAGTACGTGAAGTACCTGCGGCGCAAGATCGACGTCCCGTTCGGGCGGCATGACATCGAGACGGTCCGGGGCATGGGCTACCGGCTGCGGCTCGCCGAGGGCGGGTGACGGCATGCCGATCCGGCTGCGCCTGGCGGTCGCGTTCGGGCTGGCCGCCGCGGCGCTGTTCGCCCTGGGCGGCTGGCTGTTCGCCAGCGGCCTGTCGTCGGCGCAGCTGACGACGCTCGACTCGCAGCTGACCGCGCAGTTGGCCCAGGCCGGGCGCTACCTTCCGGCGGGCAGCACGGGGTCTGGCAGCGTCGGGCTGCCGGCCGGCGACTACCTCATCCAGGTCCTCGACGCGGGCGGCCGCCTCCGGGGCTCCAGCGGCGACGCCGGGACGACCCCGCTGCTCACTCTGGACCAGCTGAGCCGGGCGCGGCGGGGCCGGATCTCGGTCACTAGGACGGTGGACGAGGAGAGCGCGCGGGTCGCGGCCGCGCCGCTGGGCGGCCACCCGGGCTGGGTCGCCGTCGCGGCCGAATCGCTCGAGACGTACGAGTCCACCCAGAACGAGGTGGCGCGCGAGCTCGCCGTCGGCGGGATCGTCTTCACTGCCGTCGCGGGCCTGGGCGCGTACGGGCTGGCGCGGGCCGCGCTGTCCCCGGTGGAGCGGCTGCGGCGGCAGGTGGCCGCGTTGTCCGAGCGCGGCGCGGCGGGCGCTGGGTCCGTTGAGG